>JAFMHE010000180.1:0-5694 GCA_017854675.1 Paracoccaceae bacterium
TGCGATCGCGACTTCAATCGCCACCCTTGTGCTGATTGATCCAGTCACTTCCCGTTGCGCCGCCCGTCCCCTGCGTGCGCGGCGGGTTAAACAACTCGTTCAAGCGGTGCGTCGCAGGCAACCGGTAGGCGATGAACTCTTTAAAGGCCAGAAACACGATGATCCCGCCCGCAGTCACATAGACCAAAAGATCTTCCAATACTTCAATCACAGCACAACTCTCCTAAAACCACACGCATGGGTTAGGTGGTAAATTGAGCAATGATATGACGTCCTGCGCGCGTCTCTTGCCACATTTGCGGAACTGACCAAAGCCACCCCCAACCCCGAGAAGGATCACACCATGGCCAACCTGACCAAGACCCCTCGCGCCCTGATCGAAGGCCGCGCCGCGCTTATCGTGATAGACATTCAAGCCAGCACGTTCATCGACGCCTCCGAGGTCCGCAGCATCGACAACATGCCGGGCTACAAGGACCGCATGCTGCTGGCCCGCAAAGCCATTGACGCAGCCCGCGCAAGCAACATTCCAGTGATCTTCATCCAGGAAGTCCACCACCCCTCGATGGTCGACTTCGGGCGAGAGCTGGACGGCGACGAAGACATCCACTGCCTTGAGGACAACCCGAAAACCGCCATCGCCACAGAACAGATGGACTTCCGCCCTGACGATTACCTGATCCGCAAACGCCGCTACTCCGCCTTCTTTGGCACCGATTTTGAAATCCTGCTCAAGGGCCTCAAAATCGACACCCTGCTGCTGGTCGGTGGCCTCACGGACGTTTGCGTTCACTACACATTCGTTGATGGCCATCAGAACGACTACTTCTGCCGCGTCATCGAGGATTGCGTCGCAGGTTCCAGCCTTGACGCGCACAACGCCTCCCTCAAAGCCATGGAATACCTCCAAACAGGCGCCCGCCGAACCCTTGACGAAACCCTCACCACCATGCAGACCGCACACCCCAAATAATCCCGCGTACCTATTCCGGACGCACCCCCCCCGGCTCTTTTCGCTTCAAATACTGAAATTCCGAACCCGCCCAAAACACAGACACCCGCGTTCAACCCTTGCCCTCCCCCCGAACTTGCGAAACTGTCGCGACGAACAAACCACAGGACCACCACATGGACATCCGCGCAATTATCATGGGGCTCTTATTCGCCTTGATGTGGTCTTCTGCTTTTACTTCCGCCCGGATCATCGTGGCCGATGCCTCCCCGCTTTTCGCGCTTTCGCTGCGCTATCTGGTCTCTGGTCTGCTTGGCGTCGGTGTCGCCTTGCTGCTGGGCCAAAGCTGGCGCCTGACCCCCGCCCAATGGCGCGCCACAATCGTCTTTGGCATCTTGCAAAACGCCGTCTACCTCGGGCTGAACTTCGTCGCTATGCAAACGATTGAGGCGTCTCTTGCCGCCATCATCGCCTCCACCATGCCGCTTCTCGTCGGCATCGCACTTTGGGTATTTTTCGGCGAACGCCTGCGCCCCTTGGGCATCATCGGCCTCGTCGCAGGTGTTATTGGCGTCTCGATCATCATGGGCGCGCGGCTTGGCAACGGGGTTGACACCACGGGCCTCGCGCTCTGCGTTATTGGTGTCATCGCGCTGACCGCCGCGACGCTGCTGGTGCGCGGTGCCACATCGGGGGGCAACTTCCTGATGATCGTCGGACTGCAAATGCTGGTGGGCTGCGTTGCCCTTTCGCTGGCAACACTTGCGTTTGAAACACCGCGCCTGAACCCCACATGGCCGCTGTTCTTTGCCTTTACCTACACCTGCCTGATCCCGGGTCTGGCCGCGACAATCATCTGGTTCTGGCTGGTCAACCGCATCGGTGCGACCCGCGCCGCGACCTTCCACTTTCTCAACCCGTTCTTTGGTGTGGCGGTTGCTGCGGTCTTGTTGTCAGAGACAATTGGCCCGCGTGACATCCTTGGCGTGGCGATCATCGCGGCGGGCATCCTTGCCGTGCAAATCTCACGGCAAAAAAAGGCCTAGCTCTTTTTGAACACCACAATATGGGCCAGATCACCCGCATGGGCGGCATCGGCATCCGGTCCGTAGATATTGATCTGGCGATGTGTCAGCCCGTCAATCCGGCCCTCTAACGCGGCAAACTTCGCGGCAAAACCGCGTGCCTCGAAATGTTCCGCATTCACCGACAGCACAAACCATGCGCCAGACCGCGCGACACGCAACAATTCATCCAACGCACCCGGCCCGACATGCCCATGGGTAAAGGTGCCCGACGACACTACCGCACCATAATGCCCGTCCGGCAAATCCAGCGGTCCCGTCAAATCGCCCAATATCGTCCGCGCATATAGGCCCTTGGATGCTGCCACCGCCAACATATCCGGCGAAATATCCAACGCATCGACCTCCCCGCGCATCACCATGTTTTCCGCCACCAACCCGGTGCCTGCCCCCACATCCAGCACCGGCCCGACACCCTGCGCGACCTCAGCCAACACCAGCGCGACCAAGCGCGGCAGTTGGTAATCCATATCCTTGGCAAAACTGGCATCATAGGTCTGCGCCCACGCCGCATAAAGCGCGCGATTATCCTCGGGCGTTTCCAGGGCATAGGCGGCATCTAGGTCGGGATCAGACATGCGCAGGCTCCTTCTTTACCCAAGCCTACCGCACCGACGCTCAGTCCAGCAACGCCTCAATCGCGCGGGTGATCTGTCCGCTTTGCGGTTTCACATTAGATCCCCATGTTGCCACAACCTGACCATCCGGCCCGATCAGCACCTTATTGAAATTCCACTTCGGCACGAACCCGGTTTCTGCCCTGACAGCCTGATAAAACGGATGCGCGCCTGTGCCTTTCACAGAGGTGATATCGGCCATCGGCAATTGCAGCCCAAAACTGATCTCGCAGAACTCTTTGACCTCTGCCGCACTGCCCAATTCCTGATTGAAATCATCAGATGGCACTGCCAGCACGACCAATCCCCGATCCTTGTAGGTGTCATAAAGCGCCTGCAATCCGTCATATTGATAGATAAACCCGCATTCCGACGCAGTGTTCACCACCAGCACCGGCTGACCGGCCCAACCGCGCATCTGGTGTGTACCGCCATCAATATTGGCAAATACCGCATCACCGGGCGCAGCCCACGCCAGACCTGCCCAGACCGCAAAAACTGCATTTAACATCCAACGCATTGCAAATCCTCCGCTTTGAACACGCACATCCGCGTGTGGCCCGAAAAAATACACTTTGAAATTTGACATAGCACCCCATCTAATAAAGCCAATGGTATCCAAACAGGAGAACCCCATGGCCAAATATGAAAAACACCCCGACGCGGTCGCCGCCCTGTCGCCCGAAGAGTTCTATGTCACCCAAGAGAGCGGCACAGAACGCCCCGGCACCGGCAAGCTGCTGGGCAACAAAGAACCCGGCATCTATGTCGATATCGTTTCAGGCGAACCGCTGTTCGCCTCTGCCGACAAATACGAAAGCGGCTGCGGTTGGCCCAGCTTTACCAAAGCCATCGACAACGTGACCGAACTGCGTGACGCATCCCTTGGCATGGTCCGCACCGAAGTGCGCTCAAAACACGGCGACAGCCACCTTGGCCACGTCTTTCCCGACGGCCCGCCCGATCGGGGCGGCTTGCGCTACTGCATCAACTCCGCCTCCCTGCGCTTCATCCACCGCGATGACATGGCTGATGAGGGATATGGCGATTACATCAACCAAGTGGAGGACGTAGCATGAGCACGACAGAACGCGCAGTTTTAGCAGGCGGATGTTTCTGGGGCATGGAAGACCTGATCCGCAAACGCCCCGGCGTGATTTCCACACGCGTCGGATACACCGGCGGCGACGTGCCCAACGCAACCTACCGCAACCACGGCACCCACGCCGAAGGGATCGAAGTGATCTTCGACCCCACGGTCACGTCCTTCCGCGAACAGTTGGAATTTTTCTTCCAGATCCACGACCCCACCACACTGAACCGGCAAGGCAACGACCGTGGCCTCAGCTACCGTTCCGCGATCTACTATGTGGACGAGGATCAACGCGCCGTGGCGCTGGACACCATCGCCGACGTCGAAGCATCTGGCATCTGGCCCGGCAAAGTCGTCACCGAAGTCGAACCCGTATCTGATTTCTGGGAAGCAGAGCCAGAGCACCAAGACTACCTTGAGCGCATCCCGCACGGCTACACCTGCCATTTTGTGCGCCCGGATTGGGTTTTGCCAAAACGCGCAGCGGCGGAGTAACATAAGAAACGGACGCCCTCCAAACGGGCGGGCGTCCATCCCTTCCGCAGAACTTTCGCTACGTCACAGTAATACACCACGCTTGCGCCAAAAGTTGCCCTTGCGTTACGCACAAGCCAGAGCCACCCGGTCCAAGGCCACAGATTTCAGCGTAGGATATTGCCATGACACTCCAAATCGACCCTTCCCGCTTTACCAATCTGGCCGTTGAGGCGCATGACGATGGTGTCTGGGTCGTGACCCTGAACCGCCCGACCAAACGCAACGCCCTAGACATCCACACGATCGAAGAACTGGTTGATTTCTTCTCGGTCGCCCCCCGCGCTGGTGTGCGGGCGGTCGTGCTGGCAGGTGCCGGCGATCACTTCTGCGCCGGTCTCGACCTGATCGAGCACCACGACGCCGACCGCAGCCCTGCAGATTTCATGCACGTCTGTCTGCGCTGGCACGAGGCTTTCAACAAAATGGAATACGGCGGCGTCCCGATCATTGCCGCGCTCCAAGGTGCGGTTGTCGGCGGTGGTCTGGAACTTGCCAGTTCCGCCCATATCCGCGTCATGGACCAAACCGCCTACTTCGCCTTGCCCGAAGGTCAGCGGGGCCTGTTCACAGGCGGTGGTGCAACCATCCGCGTTACCGATCTGGTCGGTAAATCCCGCATGATCGACATGATGCTGACAGGCCGTGTGTATCAGGGCGCCGAAGCGATGGACGTCGGTCTGGTGCAATATTCCGTCGAAGGGTCCAGCTATGACGCCGCCCTCGACCTCGCCCGCAAAGCGGCCCAGAACCTGCCCCTGTCAAACTTCGCCATCTGTTCCGCCGTCAGCCACATGCAAAACATGTCCGCTATGGACGCCGCCTATGCCGAAGCGGTCGTTGCTGGCGTGGTCAACACCCAACCCGACGCCCGCGCGCGCCTTGCCGCCTTTGCCGACAAAAGCGCCGCCCGCGTCCGTCCCAACAGCTAAGCGGATACGGGTGGCCTTAAACCGCCACCCGTGGCCGCCCTGCTGCCTCAACCGTCAAACTCGCCTCGATAAACACTTCGCGCCCCTCGACACCGGCCATGCGCAGGTCACGTGACACCGACATCTGGATATCCTCCGCGCCCGCCGCCTTGGCCTGATCCATCGCCAGATCCCGCAGCACGTCCTCAAGGTATTGCAGCGCCATGACCTGATCGCCAAAATCCTTTGGCCCCTCCAGCAGATGCACCCGAAACTTGCCCTCAGAGGGCGACGTGACCGTCCCGCTTTCCCGCATGGTCACGCGCCCCACCACGGCGCCAATCGCATTGGCCACGCCTGCATATTCCGGCAAAATCATCTCGCAGCCCAGCATCGCGCCCACAGCCGGATAGTAACTGGCGGCAGACGCGCCCAAGCCCACAACAGGCACGCTTAACCCCGTCTCAAGCTTGACCAAACCCTGATGCCCCGCCATCCCGCG
>JAFMHE010000180.1:5935-7411 GCA_017854675.1 Paracoccaceae bacterium
TGGCTCGCATCCGACGGCGTCACACCCGCAACCTGCACCAACCCGCGCTCCACCAGCTTCTTCAATGCACCCTGTTCGACCCGCGTTTTCAGCACATCCCCCAAGGGATGCACGCCCTCGCCAATCCGGTCCAGCAACGCCTCCTCGCGCGGCCCGACACCCTCACGGCTCAGCCCCTGCACAGCACGCACAAATCGCGCGTCATGCTCACCGGGCGTCACGCTGCGCAGCTGCGCATCCAACGCCGCATGCACCACATCGGGCGCCTCCACCGCAACCAACGACACCGGCAGCACGCGCTTGGGGCCCAGCGTCACGCCGCCCTGCAAGCCCTCAGAGACGAAATGCACCTCACTATCGCCACCAAGTCCTGTGGTCCGCATCGCAACCGCCTCAACCATGGTCCGGTACGGCCCGACCCGCGCGCCCGCCGGATCAATCGCAGGCCGCCCGTCTTTCAACAGCGCCACATCAGTCGTCGTCCCGCCGATGTCGCTGACCAATGCCAAATCAGCCCCCGTCATCCACCTTGCCCCGACAATAGATGCCGCAGGCCCGGACAGGATCGTCTCAATCGGCCGCTCCCGCGCCTGCGCGCTCGAGATTAGCGCCCCGTCCCCGCGCACCACCATCAGCGGCGCGGTGACGCCCAGCTCTATTAATGTATCCTCGGCCCGCCCGATCAACCGGTCAATCATCCCGATCAACCGCGCGTTCAGCACCGCCGTCAACGCCCGCTTCGGCCCGTTCAACTTGGCTGACAACTGATGCGACGCCGACACAGGCCGCCCCGTGATCTCGGCCACCATTTCCATCGCCCGCAACTCATGCGCCGGATTGCGTGTGGCAAATTGCGACGCCACTGCAAACCCGCTGACCTGATCCTTCTGCGCCTCTAAAAACGCGCGCAAGCCTTCTTCATCCAAGGGAACCGCCTGCCCGCCCGCATGATTATGCCCCCCTTCCAACACGACCCAAGGATCGCCCTTCAACGCATCCGCCAACCCGTGTGCGGCCAAATCCTTTTCCCGAAAACCGATGTAGATCAGCGCAACACGCCCGCCCTGCCCTTCAACCAGCGCATTCGTCGCCAATGTCGTGCTCAAGGACGCCAGCGCCACATCACCCGCCGCAACACCCGCTTGCGCCAACACCGCACGCACCGCATTGCCGACCCCGATCGCCAGATCATGCCGCGTCGTCAACGACTTGGCCGATGCAATCACCTCTTCTTCATCCCGGATCAAAACCGCATCCGTATAGGTGCCGCCCGTATCCACGCCCAACAAAATCGCCACGGCGCTCTCCTTGTCCAAATTTCGTATGATTTTAATGGGATGCGCGCGATGCACCACCCCGATAACGTCACTTATCGCGCAACCGCGTCACTGCCCACCGCGCCGCGTCTGCCACTGTGGGGTCGGCATCCTCAACCAACCCCTGCGCAGCCCCTGCCAGCGCAGGCAGCCCCGAATT
>JAFMHE010000181.1 GCA_017854675.1 Paracoccaceae bacterium
AGCAGCCGACGTTGCATATCTGGCCAACAAGGCCGAATTGGGCACCTACTTTTCCGTGATCAAAGGCATGAGCAACGTGGAAAACTCCCGTGCGGTGATGAGCCTTTATGATGGGTCACAAGCCAGTATTGATGCGGCAAAAGCATCGACTGACAGTTTTTACGCAGATGCATTGGACGCTGAGAATGGGGAATTCTTGTTCTCGCTCGCCGGTGTTGTGGATGATCCGTTTGCCATCTTCTGATAGGCTCATACCGCGCTAGCCCAGTTCAATTGGGCTAGCGCATTTTCAGTTACGTGGCGATAAGCAACGGCCCCAGTTCTGTGCAGGAATAAACTTGGGCAAGACGCATTAGTCAAAGGAAGCCTACGTTGAGAACGATTGACTCACTCGTCGATTTAATTGCCGACACTGACTTTCAGATACTGAAAGACTTTCAGTTGGACGAGCAAGCTTTGCTCAAGACACTGGCGAATGACGGCATCGACAACATTGAGATCACGCAAGTGTCCGCGAAACAGATCCAAGGCACGTTGAACGGAACAATATTCACCTTAGGGGGCGGGCAGCTTGCTCCGGTCAGCAATGCCGATCAACTGTTGGATGCTATTGATGGCGCATTCGCACAAGGCAGTTTTACCAAGTTGAGTTTTTCCAACGCAGGCCGCGAGTTTTTGTCTTTTGAGCTTGCGCCAGATGGCTATTTCTTTCGCTCAGGTCGCCAGCAGATCGACGTCACCGCAAGCTGGCCCGCGTCCTTAACAGATATTTTTGAAACGATCGACACGCTGTCCGGCGCGCGGAACGTAGATGATCTGTCACAGCAAGAACGCGACACTGTGCAAGAACTTATCGCCGGGACAAACCTTTCGCGCCTCGTGATCCGCGATGATGGTGCCCCCCTGCTTGATTTGGCGTTTGAGAAGAAATCGCTGACACTTCAGTCAAGCGGCCTCACCCTGCAAGTGGCCCAAGTCCGAAACGGGGAGGCGCAGAATTTTCTGCTGACGATTGACGGCCAAGACACCAGTACAACAGAAGCCTTCAAATTCAGCAGCGCAAACCTCGCTGAACTCAAAGAAAACCTCCCCGAAATCGAAGACGCGCTCAACCTGTCGCTGACACCCGAAGAACGTATCAAGATTAAGGCTTTGGCGGATTACACATATATCAATTACACCCTGACCGAGACCGCCACTGGGCCGTTTTCACTTGCGCTTAACATCCGCGTTGACCAGTTTCACAGTGATACCGTCGTGCCCGCAATCATCGGGACGCAGGATGCGGATGTTATTGTGGGAACAGCATCCGACGATTTGCTTATCGGGGATGCGGGGAACGACACAATCGACGGATCGCACGGGTTTGATACGGCGCGTTTCTATGGCCTGGGCCACGAATATGCGCTCACGCTTTCGCAATCTGGCATTACAGTGCTGGACCAGATCAGCGAAACTGGTGAGGCGGACTTTTTGACCAACGTAGAGATGATCAACTTTGACGATATCTCGCTTTTTGTCGGTGATATGGAATGGGTTGATGCCGTTGAGACAAGCGCAATCGAAGCGCTTGTTCAACTCTATATCGGTTATTTTGGCCGTGCACCTGACGCGCAAGGCATGTTGTTTTGGCTGAACGCGATTACAGACGGGGTGGACCTGTCTCAGGTGGCCGCCTTGTTTTACGACCAGCCCGAAACAAGGGCGCATCTTTCGGCTGCTCAAGACACCGAGGGGTTTGTGGCCGCGACCTATGCAAAAGTATTGGGACGGGCCCCTGATGCCGGTGGGTTGGAGTTCTGGAGCCGGGTACTTGATGCAGGACAGATAGATGAGGCAGGATTTATCAAGCACATGATCGGTGGTGCGTTCAGCGATACCGGGGCCCGCGCCGACCAGACATATCTGGAAACGAAAACGGACATTGGCGTCTATTTCGCATTCACCAAAGGCTTGAATGACGTTGCTAAGGCAACAACCGCCATGGACCTTTTTAATGGCACGCCACAAAGCGCATTGGACGCGCGGAACACAATAGACCAAATGCATTTGGACATATTGCAAGACAACACGTCCTTGTTAATCGGGATGTCTGATCTTGTCTCAGACCCGTTTGCTGGCCTTTGAGGTGAGCATCAAAGCGCCTGCCCCCTGCGAACCCCTGCCCCGGTTTCGCGCCACTAAGCGCCGCCTAAGCGCCGGACCCATGCGAGAACCGCTGCGCTTGGTTGTGGCTTTCACAGCGGGCTTGATGTTGACCGCATGCAGCGACGCCATTCAATATTCAATATCAACCGAACTCTCCAACCATGCCTTCCAAGCAGAGCGTGAGGGGCTAGACGCGGCTGTGACTGACTCTCTGGGATCAGAGTTAAAATCAGGCGATAACAGCGGCACTTTTTCGCAGACAGTTGTTAACCGCAAGCGCTCCTCTGCGGCCGTGATCCGTGTGCGGGGGGACTATCCCGTGACCAAACGCATTGCTGTTGTCGGCGATATCGCGATCTCCAAGGGAGCGGGAAAATATTTTCTGCCCTACGGCGCGCAAGCGTTTACCGATCCGGCAACGGTGAAATTTTCGTCTGTCGCTGCAAACACAACGCTTGGTGTGGCCTATCAGGTCTCGTTTCCAAGCGGCGTCTCAACTGAGCTTTCAACGGGCTTGGGCCACCGGACGGCGCGTATAAATACGCGTGTCAATTCAGCCCTACTCGCCACCAATTCAACCGCGATTGTAAGCAACCAATTTGCCTTCGTTGGGGGCAAGCTTGCTTATGACACCACGTCAACCTTCCAGCGGCCCAGTTCCGTGTTTGTACAAAGCCGAGTTAAACGTTTTAAAACCGGTCAGTACGACTTTGGCGTGTCCATCGGCGTGGGGCTGCAATGACCGCAGCTACGCCTCTTCAACCAACTGGGTAAACAATCGCGCAACAGCTTAGAGGTAAGGCCAATAACTCGAAAAACCCTTGGTCTGGGGCATCACTGGCGCTGTACTTATGATGCCCCAGCCCCGTTGCCGGGCTGACCGAAAACGCCCCCTGATCGTCGAACCATTTCCTGAATGCCGGTGCAATCCCTAGGGTATGGCTCGCGATAAACCGGGCGTTATCGCGGTACTCAAACAGAACGCCGAATTCGGCATCACAAAGGTCAAGCGCACCGCTTACGAAGCGAGGGCATCACCTCGTTGATGTCACCCTGCGCCATGCTGATGATCCGCAATACCTCGCTCAGCGCTTCTTCGCGGCTGATTGCCTCTTCCAGACCAAGTACCAGTTCCGAGATGACCGAATTCAACTCGGTCTGGCTGCGGGGTTGCGGCGCGTTGCCCCCCAGCCGCGTCAACAGTTCCAGCTTTGAGGAAACTTCAAGCTTGCGGTAGATCGTCGCCAGATGGGTGCGCACAGTAGACGGCGCACTCCCCAGCGTTTCCGCGATGTTCTGATAGGTGGATCCACTGGCGCAGGACTGCGCAATTTGCAGTTCCCGTGCGCTAAGTTTGCCTTAGTCTGGCACCTGAACACACCGTTACGCTTACATCGGGCCAAGTGTGGATACAGCACGTCAAACAAGCAATCCTACAAATGCAGCAGCACGTTTACTGCATAGCCAAAATTCGTTTTACTACAATTGCAGGATATCGCGCGGCGCCACGATGCGTGTAAGCTGACCTCATAAACTCAACCCGGAGGAAATTTGAGATGTCTCATTACCAAACTGCTCAGGCCTTTTTTGAAGCCTGCGAAACCGGCCAAGGCTGGACCGGATGCGCAGCCTACTGCCACGCGAATGCAACTTTTTCCTGCCAGGCAGATGCACTGGCCGATGTCACGACGTTGGCAGCTTATGCTGACTGGATGAAGGGCCTGCTGACCCCGGTGCCAGATGGCCGCTATGTCCTGAGCGGCTTTGCAGCAGACGAAGAGCGCGGCACCGTCATCGCCACGGCAGAGTTCCACGGCACCCAAACCGGTGAAGGCGGCCCAGTTCCGCCAACCGGCAAAGCAGTGGTTTCGGATTATGCCTACGTGATGAAATTCAAGCGTGACAAGATCACCCATATGACCAAGATCTGGAACGATGTGCATGCAATGCGTGGGCTTGGCTGGGCCTGATGCGCTGGCGCATTCTGGGGCTGCTGTTTCTGGCCCGCATCGGGCTTGGGTTTCAGTTCCAGACTGTCGCCTCCGTGGGCGACGATCTGGTCGTCGCCTTCCGGATGGACTATGCAGGGATCGGGTTTTTGATCGGTCTGTTCATGGCACCCGGTCTGGTTCTGGCCCTCCCCGCGGGATATTGGGGGCGCTTTGTCTCTGACCGGATGATGGTTGTTTTCGGACTGGGCGCGCTGGCGCTGGGCGGGTTGGTATCGTCGATGGCAACCGACAGCTGGGCCATCGGGCTGGGCCGCATCTGCGCCGGCGCAGGTTTCCTGTTCACGACGCTTTATTTCACGAAAATGGTTGCCGACTGGTTCGAGGGACGCGAAATCGCGACCGCCATGAGCATTCTGGTCATGAGTTGGCCATTCGGGATCGCCATGGGGCAAGTCGGACATGCTTGGCTGGCCGCAACTTACGGCTGGCAAGTCCCGTTCCAAGCGGCCTCGGTCTACTGCCTGCTTGCTGCGGTCGGCGTCTATATTTTCTACCGGGCACCACATGATTTGCCTGCCGTTAACCCCGCAAAAGGCGCATCGCTCAGCCGTCTGGAGTGGCGTTTGGTCATCTGCGCAGGGCTGGCTTGGGGCGTGTTCAACGCAGGGTATGTCACCTACCTGTCGTTTGGGCCAAAGGTCCTTGAGGGGCTTGGTCACACAGCCATCGCAGCGGCGGGCATCATCAGTGTTGGAAGCTGGTTGATGATCCTCTCGGGCGCGGTTTGCGGCCAGATTGTAGACCGCCTCGGCGGCAGGCAGATCGTCTTGACCATCTGCATGGGTGCGGCAATCGTCGCGCTATTGTTGCTGAACGAACCCGGCGCCGGGCTGGCTGCCAGCCTGCTGTTCGGCTTGATCGGTATGGCACCTGCGGGGGTTATTATCGCCATGTCAGGACAGGCAATGCGGCCGCAGGTAAGGGCGTTCGGCATGGGCATTTTCTTTACGGTCTATTATGCGATCATGCTGATTACGCCACCTGTTGCGGGCGCTCTGCTGGACCAGACAGGCAGCACGCAAGGGCCGATATGGCTTGCCATTGCTCTGTTCGCATCCGTGGTGCCCTGCGCGATTGCGTTTCAAAGCCTAAAGAGCCACGCTGGGGCAGTTGTCGAAAAGAGAGCCTGACCATGATCATCCGGAAAACCGTTTTCATCAAGGAAATCATCACTTGCGACGAGATGGGCAGGCCCTGCCCCCCGATCACCCGCGCAGCCGCGATGGCAATTGTGCGAAATCCCTTTGCCGGGATCGACGCGGATGACCTGTCGCCCTTGTTCGACGTAGGCGCGCAGCTTGGGACGTCCTTGACCAGAGAACTGGTGCAGATGCTCTCGGGTCCGGTCCTATGTTACGGCAAAGCCGCGCTGGTCGGTGCATCAGGTGCGATGGAGCACGGTGCCGCAGTCTTGCATCCAAAGCTGGGCAAACCCGTGCGTGCGGCAATTGGCGGGGGCGCATCGCTTATGCCGTCAAACCACAAAGTCGGGGCTTTGGGCAGCAGTATTGATCTACCTCTTGGGCACAAAGACGAGGCATGGTCGTTTGATCACATCGACACAATGACCCTTTGGGTGCCTGACGCCCCCCGCGCCGACGAAATTGTGCTGTGCATCGGCCTATCTGATGGCACACGCGCGCATCCAAGGGTCGGGAAAGGTCCGAACACCCCCTGATCGGGGGGCGTTTGTCACCGCGCAACGCCTGATACCTTGCCGATGCGCGGGCGCATCCCAACCAGTTCCAGTGTGCCTATTTCCCGACAGGCCGGTGGATCAACGCCAGCAGCTCTGTGAACGCGGCATCCGGCTCCAGCAAGCGGCTTTGCATGCCCCAAAGTGCATTTCTACGTTGGGTCTCAATCGGTGCTGCCATAGTGTGGAATTTGGCTTCAACCTCGGACAGGTGCATCGGGGATTCTGGTCCACCCCGTGCATGAATATCGCCGGACGCGAAACGATCCCCTGCGTGGGTGTGTACCGTCACATCAGACCACCGCCCCAAGGGAAAGCGCGCCGAATGCCGATTGTCCTCATGCACCTCGATCTTTGAAAGAGCTTGTGCAACCCGCGCATCTGTCAATCCACCATCCGCGATATGCTCTGGCCCGATCCGGCCATGTACCAACCGTGCTGCCAGCGCGAAAGGCAGCGAATACTGCGCCTGCGACGTGGTCTGCGGCATGCCGGGATAAAGCGCTGCGGCCTGCGCAAAGGTGCGCACCTCGACTTTGGCGATGTCCTTCTCTGCTAGCCCGTGCTGCTGCATGACATGCCCCAAGGCATCCAGCGCCGCATGCGCCCAGCGACAGATCGGATAGGGCTTGATGTAATTGTCCATGATCGTCCAACGCGATCCCAGATCGGCCCAATATTGCGCGACATCTTCTGCCTCGACGGTAATGGCCGGTGCCCCTTCGAAACCGTCCTGCGCCAGCAAAACTGCCATCACCCCGACCATCGCGCCCATGCCTGATCCGTCGTGCAGCATCGTGGGGTTGGCAATCTCGCGCATCATCTGGCTGCGCGGTCCGTGGTATTCGGCAATGCCAAATGCGTGCCGCAAAACGTCCTGAGGCACGCCCTGCAACCGGGCACCAATGGCAACCGCGCCCAGCGCATTCCATGCACCCGATGTGTGGTAGTCGCTGACCGTGTTGTGAAGGGCAATCGCCGCACGCGCCGAGACTTCGTACGACACAGCCAAGGCGGCAAGCGCATCCCTGCCCGACAGCGATGGATGGTGTTCGGCAAAAGCGCACAAGGCGGGCACAACAGCGCAGCCGATATGCCCTTTGGTCGGATTATACCCGTCATGCGCATCCAGATTGTCGATCTGTGTGGCAGCGGCAAAGGCCGCACCGGCCAGCGATGCCTTGCGCCCGTCAAAGAGCAGCGTCGCTGCGTCATCCGCACTGCCCGCTGCCAGAAATCGCGCCGCATGATCGCGCGCAATACGGCCCGGTGCCATCTGGGCCGCGCCTGCCGCAACGCCCAGCGTATCTATCAACAGCGTCGCCGCCATCTGCAGCGCAGCTTCGGGCACGTCCCCTGCACCCAACGTGAATTCAGCGATTTGTTGGAAATTCATCGGCCACCACTTTCAATAGGACTGTCACAGCCCGAACGGGGACCATGACCGGCAAAGTTGCCAAAAGGTTCATGTATCCCGGTTGGATCAGTCTATAACTGAACGCCGCCAATCCCAGCGAAAACGTGTACTCAACACACCGGG
>JAFMHE010000182.1 GCA_017854675.1 Paracoccaceae bacterium
CGGCCATTGCGCAACGCACCAGAAATGGCGCGGCGGTTCACCAGAACCAATGCGATATTGCCAGCCACGATCACGGCAGACAGCAAGGACGCCATAAAGGCATAGACGTCATAGTTCAGGCCCAGCTCGTAAATCCAGCTGCCAAACAGGATCGCGCAGATGTCCAGACTGGCCATGACCCACAGCCAGCGGTGCAGCCGCAGGGCATCGCGGTCGCTAAGCGCGGGCAGACGGTATTGAGACAGAAAAGGCGACAACACCATGCGCCACAAAACAGACGCCATGCGGCAGGTGAAATAGGCGACGTTGATCAGCGTTACCGTGAACTGCATCGCCGTGTCTTCCAGCCCGCCAAACACAAGCGCACCGACGATATAGGCCACCAGAATGGAAACGATGATGCCAACAACACCCATCCCGAAGCGGAACACCAAGAACGGCATTTTTTCGGCATAGCCCTCGGGGTTATCGCGCACACGGGCCACAACGAACTTGCGCGCGATGCGCTTTCCGAACACCTCGCGTTCGAACAATATGCCAACCCCGAACAACAGCAGGCTGTAAACCAGCGCCTTGCCATAGGCCAAAAGCGTGCCATCCGGGCTGGCCGCGCGCAGGATAAAGATCACCTCGTTGATGGAGTTGGGCATCTGCAACAGACGTTCGACCAGCGCACTGCGAAACTTGACGGAGCTGTCTTGCAGCTTCATCAACGCAGAGCCTTCGGGGGGGGCAGCGCCCTCATCTGTCGCGGGAGCATCGTCAATCTGCGCCAGCAGGTTTCCGGCGTTGTCGATGACAACCACGCTGATGCCATTTTCAGCGGCGCGGTCGATGATCTCTTCGATGTTTGGAGGCCCGGCGCTGTCAACGGCTCGGCCGTTGCCGGGCAATAGGCTGCCAAGGCTCTGGGCTTGCGCAGCCAGCGGCAGGAAAAACAATAATAGGCCAAACAAAGCTGCCAGTAAGAGTGATCGCATATATCCCCGCAGCTTTAACTTTGTGCGTGCGATGCTATGCCACCCCGAGGGGCAATGTAAACGTGCTTGGCTCCCTCCGGCGTTCTGCGCACGTCGTCGTGATCAAAGTTTAGATTTGATGAAAATCACTCCAGAATCCATAAAATCAGAAGAAATGGTGGCACTTCGGCACCGCCGGGTTGATCAGATCGAAACAATCTCCAATCCGCCCTTTGGCAAATCCTTTATGGTGTTGTACGAAGTGAAACGAATACTCAAAGATGTGGGCTGGCCCTGCTGTTTTGAACACGGACCGGGACAGGTGGGACTATGGCAGAAACCGGCACGCAAGCGCTCGCAGCGACGAAATCGTCGCGGCGTGTTATGCTCTATAGCCACGACACTTTTGGTCTGGGTCATTTGCGCAGGTCGCGGGCATTGGCCACGGCGATTACCGCAGGTGATGATGAGGCATCCGCAATCATCCTGACAGGATCACCTGTTGCCGGGCGGTTCACATTTCCCGAACGTGTGGACCACATCCGTCTGCCCGGCGTGACCAAACTTACCGACGGCAGCTATGTGAGTCAGACCCTTGGGATGGATATCGAAAAGACCACCGCCCTGCGCGCCGGTCTGATCCAGACGGCGGTTGAGCAATACGAGCCTGACCTGTTGATCGTTGACAAGGAACCAACCGGATTTCGCGGCGAACTGCTGCCGACGCTTGAATGGCTCAGCCATCGCGGTCATACGCGCACGGTGCTGGGGCTGCGCGACGTTCTGGATGAACCTGAATTGCTGGCAGAGGAATGGGCGCGCAAAGGCGCTATTGAAGCGACTGAAAGCTTCTATGACGAGATCTGGGTTTACGGTGTGCGCGATGTCTATGACCCGACCGAAGGCCTGCCGCTGTCGGATCATGTCCGTGACCGCATGCATTGGACCGGATATTTGCGGCGCACTGTGACGGATGTCGGTGACGTGCCCAAAACACCCTATGTTCTGATCACACCCGGCGGTGGCGGTGACGGTGCCGCGATGGTGTCGCTGGTCCTGTCCGCCTATGAAAAAGACCCCGATTTACCCCACGCCATCCTGATCTATGGTCCGTTTTTGTCAGGCGAGGTCCGCGATGCCTTTGATGCGCGGGTGGCAAAGCTGAATGGCCGGATCACCGCCAGTGGATTTGACAGCCGGATCGAGCCGCTGTTTGCCGGCGCGGAAGGCGTGATCTGCATGGGGGGTTACAACACGTTCTGCGAAGTTCTGTCATTTGACAAACGCGCGGTGATTGTGCCGCGCACCGTCCCCCGACTGGAGCAATGGATACGCGCCAGCCGCGCCGAGCAATTGGGCCTTGTCAGCATGCTGGACGAGGAACGCGATGGCATGGACACCGACGCGATGATCAAGGCCATTCGCCGCCTGCCCGGTTTGGGGAAACCATCCGATGCCGGTGCGGACGGCCTTTTGGACGGCCTGAAAGTGGTGGTGGAACGCGCGCGCAACCTGATGAAGCTGGACCGGCCCAAGTGAGCAACCCCGCGCCCACCCTTGCCGTCGTGGTCAAAGGCTGGCCGCGATTGTCAGAGACGTTCATCGCCCAAGAACTGGTTGCCTTGGAAGAAGCTGGGTTGCGGTTTGATATCTGGTCGCTGCGCCATCCTACCGACAAAAAGACCCACCCGTTGCACGACCGCCTCAAGGCGCGGGTCCGGTATTTGCCGGAATACCTGCGCGATGAACCCAAACGCGTGGCGCGTGCCATGGGAGCCGCCGCAGAACTGCCGGGGTTTGATGCAGCAGCGGCGCTCTATGCTAGCGATCTGGCGCGGGACGATACAGCGAACCGCAGACGCCGCTTTGGGCAGGCTTGCGTGATGGCGCATGAATTGCCGGCAGATGTCGGCGGGTTATACGCGCATTTCCTGCACACCCCGTCATCTGTTGCACGCTATGCGGCGGTGATGCGCGGATTGCCGTGGTCATTTTCAGCCCACGCCAAGGACATCTGGACCTCTCCCGACTGGGAGCTGCGCGAAAAGCTGGCTGTGGCCACGAACGGTGCTGTATTCGGCGCGACCTGTACGGCCTTTGGTGCAACCCATTTGCAATCCTTGGCCGATGACCCTGCGCGGGTTGATCTGGTCTATCACGGGCTTGACCTAAGCCGTTTTCCCAGCCCGCCGGACCGCGCGGTCCGCAAAGAAGGCGCACCATTTCAGATGCTATCGGTGGGCCGGTTGGTTGAAAAAAAAGGGTTCGACAATCTGTTGGACGCGCTGGCCTTGCTCCCGAAATCCCTGAATTGGCAGTGGGTCCATATCGGCGGCGGCACATTGGATGATGTGATGCGCGCGCGCGCCGAAACGCTTGGGATCACGGACCGCATCATGTGGCGCGGTGCCTGCGACCAGCCCGAAGTCATTGCCGCCATGCGGGATGCTGATCTGTTTGTTCTGCCCTCGCGCATTGCAAGCGACGGGGACCGGGACGGTCTGCCCAATGTGTTGATGGAAGCGGCAAGTCAAAAGCTGCCCATTCTCAGCACGCCCGTATCCGCCATCCCGGAGTTCATTACGTCAGAGACACATGGCCTGCTTAGCGATGATACACCCGCCTCGCTGGCCAAGGCGATGTTGCGGTTTGCCGAGACACCTGCGTTTGGTCCGGCCCTTGCTGATGCCGCATATGCGCGGCTGACCGAACATTTTCTGATGCACCCCGGTATCGCACATCTCACAGAACGGCTGACGGCGATGTTGAGGCAAGGCCGCTGATGCCCGTCGCATTTTACGCGCCGATGAAACCACCCGGGCATCCGGTTCCTTCCGGTGATAGAAACATGGCCCGCGCGATTTTGGCAGCACTGTCTTACGCCGGTGCGGATCCGGTTCTTGCCAGTACATTGCAAACACGCGACGGCAGAGGCGATGCCGCGCGCCAACGTGACTTGCTGCAAGCCGCCGAGGCGGAAGTACAGCGCCTTATCCCCGTTGGGTCAGCGGCAGGTTGGCGGGCTTGGGTCAGCTATCACAATTATTACAAAGCGCCTGATCTTATCGGACCGGCCGTTACTAAGGCATTGGGTATTCCGTATTTACAGATTGAATCGACACGCGCCCGCAAGCGGCTGCAAGGACCGTGGGCCGAGTTTGCGCAGGCCGCAGAAGACGCAGCAGATGCGGCGGATGTTATTTTCTACTTTACGCAGCATGACGCTGTCGCGTTGAAACATGGGGCATCCGTGTTGCAGAGATTGATCCACCTGAGGCCCTTCATCGCACAACGCCCAAAACCATACGCATACGCGGGGAAAGGCCCTATGCTGAGCGTGGGCATGATGCGCGGCGGTGACAAACTTGCCTCTTATCAGGTGATTGCCGAAACTTTGGCCTACCTGAATGGCACAGATTGGCATTTGGATATCGCAGGTGACGGCCCGGCACAGGAACAGGTCGAGACGCTTATGAAGCCCTTCGGAGCGCAGGTCAAATTTCTGGGCGCATGCGCACCCGATCAACTGCAGCGCGCTTACGAAAATGCCAGCCTGTTTTTCTGGCCGGGCGTTAATGAAGCGTTTGGAATGGCATATATCGAAGCACAGGCCGCGGGCCTGCCCATCATCGCGCAGGACCGTCCGGGTGTGCGCGATATCTTGCCGCAAGGTCACTATCCGAGCCCTGATTTGGGGATCGCAGCACTGGCTGATGCCCTGCAAAGAAACCTGGACGATCCCAATACCCGCCTTGCAGCAAGCAAAGCGTCTTATGCAAACGCGATAGAGAACCACATGCTGCCCGCAGCGGCCAAAACATTGGCATTGGGTTTGAATGCTGTTGGGGTAAATCTATGACCCAGCTTGCGCTTTTACGGCATGGTCACACGGCATGGAACCGCGACGGCAGGTTGCAGGGCCGCACAGATATGCCCTTGGATGACGCCGCCCGCGATCAATTGCGCGGTATGGCCCTGCCCGAACCATGGGACGCCGCCACCCTATGGGCCAGCCCACTGAGCCGCGCATCAGAGACCGCCCGACTGGTCGCAGGGCGCACCCCAAAGCTGGATGACGCTTTGATCGAAATGAACTGGGGTGATTGGGAGGGCAAGTTGCGCGCAGATCTGTTCGCCGACCCCGACATGGATTACCGGGATATCGAAGACTGGGGCTGGTACTATACGCCACCGAATGGAGAGCCGCCTGACGCCTTGCGCATGCGTTTGACAGCATGGGCAAATGGACTGCAGGGGCAGAATGTTGCCGTCTGCCATATTGGCGTAATGCGTGTCCTGATGGCGATTGCCACCGGATGGAATTTTGACGGCCCGGCCCCTTTCCAGATCAAGCGCAACCGTCTGTATATCATTGAAATTCAAGCGGACCGCTGGACCGCGCAGAATGATCCAGTGCGTTTGGTGGAGCGGCTGACATGAAGGTCATGATCGTCGTGACGCATCTGTTGGGCACCGGCCATTTGGCCCGCGCGCTGACACTGGCGCGCGCTTTCAGATCATCCGGCGATGATATCGTTCTCGTCTCTGGCGGCGTTCCGGTGGCCCAGCTTGATCATTCGGGCATCACTTTTGTCCAACTCCCGCCGGTCCGGTCGGATGGTGTTGATTTCTCGGTCTTGCTGGATGCCAAAGGGCGCCATGTGACAGACAGCGTTCTGGAACATCGCAAGGATATTCTGATCGAGACGCTGAAAGCGCATCAACCCGATGCTCTAATAACGGAACTATTTCCCTTTGGTCGGCGTATCCTGAAGAACGAATTTCTGGCCCTACTCAACGCGGTAAGGCGACTCCCCAAACCGCCTGTTGTCTGTGCCTCGATCCGCGACATCCTCGCGCCACCGTCAAAGCCGAAAAAGGCGGATGAAACGCATGACATCATAGCGGCGCATTACGATTGTGTGCTGGTCCACTCGGATGCCAACGTGATGCCGCTTGACCTGAGTTGGCCCGTGACCGAACACCTCAAGACCAAACTCCACTACACGGGGTTTGTGGCCCCTCCTGCCCCGCCATCACATCCCGAAAGGCTGGGCGAGGGCGAGATAACCGTGAGCGCGGGGGGCGGGAATGTTGGTTTGCCGTTGTTTCAATGCGCGCGTGAAATGGCTGTTTTGCGCCCTGATTTGACTCTTAGGGTTTTGGTAGGTGGGTCGGACGCTGAAACGATCTGCGCCCATCTGAACGCCGACGGCCCATCGAATTTCAGCGCTGAAGGGGCGCGGTCAGATTTCAGCATGATGCTAAACCATACGCAAGCGTCTGTTTCGATGTGTGGCTACAACACAGCCCTTGATGTCCTGCAAACCGGATGCCCGGCGGTATTTATCCCGTTCGATGCGGGGAACGAGGTTGAGCAGTCTATTCGCGCGGGCGCATTGGCGCGGCAAGACGGAATACGTGCTTTGGCAAGCGACTGTTTGTCACCCGAGACGCTGGCAGCCGCGATTACGGATGTTTTGCACGATCCCGCGCGCGCGCCTTGGACGACTTCGGTTGATGGCGCACTGGAAACACGGAAGATTGTGCACAAACTTGTGCTGGAAAAACAATGAGATACGATTGGTCTGCGCTAAAGAATGAATTGGGCGAATGGCGTGCGCAGCGGATAGTGTTGCCGCTGTGGTGGCGCGATGATGATGCTATTGAACCGACCGACCGGTTGGCGCGGATGGGTGAATTGAGCGCGTCGCTTGAGCTGCCGGTGCATCTTGCTGTGATCCCTAAATTCGCAACAAAAGGCTTGGCCGACCTGTGCAAAGACAGGTCAAACTTCCCCGTCCTGGTCCACGGCTGGGCGCATGAGAACAGAGCCTTACCCACTGAAAAGAAATCAGAATTCGGCAGGGAGCGCGACGGAGCGAAAGACGAATTGGCGAATGGTCTGGCGCGGATGGAGGGGCTGTTTGGGGCGAGTTTGGGGCGGATTTTTGTACCGCCTTGGAACCGGATTTCGGACGGACTGATTGGTGAATTGGCGGAGGTCGGGTATGATGCCGTGTCGACGTTTACGCCAAGGGCCGCGCGGTTGGCAGCCCCCGGACTGGTGCAGATCAACACGCATGTCGATCCGATTTTCTGGCGTGGTGGCGGGGGGTTAGCCCCGCCGGAGCAGATTATCGACGGGCTGGTTCAGACCCTGCGCGCGCGCCGCCGGGGGGAGAGTGACACGGCTGAACCGCTGGGGTTTTTGACCCATCATCTGGTGCATGATGCGGATATTTGGCATTTTACAGAGCGATGTTTGGGGATGCTACTGGAAGGGGGTGCGGCGCCCGTTAACCTGTTGGAACTACGCGACGATCTGCCCTGAGGGCCGAAGGTTCCGCCCAAGTGTTAGCAGAGCGTTAATTGTCACACCCTGTACACCGGGCGTACAGATTGCGTGCATACGGCTGTTCA
>JAFMHE010000183.1 GCA_017854675.1 Paracoccaceae bacterium
TGAGACCAAACATCAAATTCACGTCTGTCGAATCTGTCGGGCCCAAGGTTTCGGGTGAATTGATCCAAACGGCTGTTATCGCGGTGGTTTTGGCGATTGGTGCGGTTCTGATCTATATTTGGCTGCGGTTCGAATGGCAATTTGCAGCCGGTGCGGTGCTTGCCTTGATCCACGATGTGATCCTGACCATCGGTATCTTTTCCGAACTGGAATTGCGGTTCGATCTGGCAATCATCGCGGCGCTGCTGACGATTGTGGGCTATTCGCTGAACGATACAGTTGTTGTGTTTGACCGCGTCCGCGAGAACCTGCGCAAGTACAAAAAGCGCCCCCTGAAAGAGGTGCTGAATCTATCGATCAACGAAACAATGAGCCGGACATTCATGACCTCGTTCACCACATTGCTCGCGTTGATTTCGCTGTTTGTGTTGGGCGGTGACGTGATCCGGGGCTTTGTTTTTGCGATGATCTGGGGCGTGATCGTCGGGACGTATTCGTCGATTTTCGTGGCCTCTGCGATCCTGCTGTATTTGGGCGTCAAACGGGACTGGACCAAGCCGGACGCCAACGCAGGCAATCAATACGCAAACATAGATGCTTGATGCCATTCAATCAGCCCTTCAGACCGAAGGGCTGATATGGCTGATTATTGCAGTTCTGGTGGCAGGCGTGGTGCGCGGTTTTTCCGGCTTTGGCTCTGCGATGATCATCATGCCGGTCGCGTCGTCAGTTTTATCGCCGGTTGAGGCGGTTATTTTTCTGGTATCCGCAGAAGTGCTGGGGCCTTTGCCCAACCTCCCTAATTCCTACCGAAACGGCGCGCCGCGCGACATCGGCTTGCTGATACTGGGTGCGGCGTTGATGTTGCCGGTTGGCCTGTGGTGCTTGTCCATCATGGAACCAACGGCGTTCGGGTGGCTGATCTCGGGGATCATTCTGGCACTGCTGGTGTTGATGATGACGGGTTGGCGTTACCGCGGCGTGTTGACGCGCCCGATCAAGTTCATAACCGGCTGTCTAAGCGGGTTCATGACGGGTTTTGCCGGCATCCCCGGACCGCCAGTGATCATGCTCTATATGGCCAGCACGCTGCCGGTAAAGATGATCCGCGCCAATTTCAACATGTACCTTGTTGCGGTTGATGTGATCCTGTTTCCGACGCTTTGGCTGACCGGGCAGTTGCAATGGTCCATTGTGCTGCTTGGCCTCTTGGCGGGCATACCCTATCTTGCGGCCAATGTGGTCGGTGCGCGCCTGTTCAACCCCGATGCAGAGCGGTTTTTTCGACTGGTCGCATATGGGGTTATCGCTGCCGCAGCACTTTTGGGGCTGCCGATCTGGAAAGGGTGAACAATGCGGTTGAATGAGATTGTCTTTAACGATGCCCAACCTGTCGAAGGGTATGGGCCCGGGTTTTTCCGTATCGGGGGTCAGGTTATTCATGGGCCTGTCATCACGGGGCCAAAGGGCACGATGACGTGGGCCGGGCTGGATGATGCGACACCATTGCTGAGCTTGGCCGCCGAGGTGGACGTTCTGTTTGTCGGGACCGGTGCGGATGTCGCGCATCTGCCGGATGATCTGCTGGTGCAATTGCACGATGCCGGTGTCGGGGTCGAAGCGATGGCCTCGCCTGCTGCCTGCCGCACCTACAACGTATTGCTCAGCGAAGGGCGGCGCATCGCCCTTGCGATGGTTCCCGTTTAAGTCAGGTGATGTTCGATCCGCATATATTGTCGGTGTCTGACCTGTCGGTCGCGCGCGGCGGGTTGCCTGTACTGGCAGGCGTCGGGTTCGATCTTGTACCGGGGCAGGCGTTGATTCTGCGGGGGCCCAACGGGTCTGGCAAAACGACATTGCTGCGCACGATTGCGGGGCTTCAACTGCCCTTGCAAGGGGCGATTAGCGGCGCTGATGACCGGATTGCTTACGCGGCACATGCCGATGGCCTGAAATCAATGTTGAGCGTGACCGAGAACCTTTTGTTCTGGGCAGAGATTTTTGGCTACCCCCAGATTGATCCGGCTTTGGATGCCTATGCGCTGCGTCCTTTGGCGACACGGTTGGCTGGCACATTATCAGCGGGCCAGAAACGCCGCCTCGGGTTGGCGCGTTTGATGATCACGGGGCGGCCGGTTTGGGTGTTGGATGAACCAACCGTGTCATTAGACAGCAGCGCGGTGGCGATGTTTGCGGATGCGGTTCGGGCGCATCTGGCGCGCGGCGGGTCGGCGCTGATCGCCACACATATTGATCTGGGGCTAGATGCGGATGTGTTTGATGTGTCGGCATTCCGCGCGCAAACCAATGCGCGTCTGGGTGCCAGCGACGAGGCGTTCTTGTGAAGGCGCTTTTGGTCCGGGACATCAAGCTGGCGTTTCGCGCGGGCGGCGGCTTTGGCCTTGGGCTCGCGTTCTTTTTGATCGTGACGGTGCTGGTCCCGTTCAGCGTGGGGCCGCAGCAGGCGTTGCTGGGCAGTATTGCACCCGGTGTTTTGTGGCTAGGGGCGCTCTTGGCCTGCCTTTTGTCTCTGGACCGGTTGCTGGCGCTTGATTTTGAGGATGGGACGCTGGATCTGCTGGTCACCTCGCCGTTGCCATTGGAAGGTGCGGTCAGCGTCAAGGCGCTGGCGCATTGGATCACAACCGGCCTGCCGCTGGTGTTGGCGGCCCCTGTGCTTGGTGTGTTGCTGAACCTGCCGCCTGCGGGGTTTGGCTGGTTGGTCGCGTCGCTGGCACTTGGCACGCCTGCATTGTCGGTGATCGGTACGTTCGGCGCGGCACTGACCGTGGGGATCAAACGCGGTGGCTTGCTGTTGTCGTTGCTGGTGCTGCCGCTTTATGTGCCGACCCTTATTTTCGGGGCAGAGGCGGCACGGCGCGGCGCCCTTGGCCTTGATCCGGCCACGCCGCTGTTGATGCTGGCGGGGATCACATTTGCGACAGTCGGATTGATGCCTTTTGCCAGTGCTGCCGTGCTGCGCATGGGGCTCCGCTAAGTCGGACAATTTGTCCTTGGTGAAACCCGCACTTTGCCCATTGAGACCTGAGACCGCGCGCATTAGATACGGGGTATGTCCATTTGGCAGTACGCAAATCCGGTAAAGTTCTTGAGCCTGAGCGCCAAGGTGCAGCCCGTCCTTTGGGTGGCAGCGGGATTTTGCGTGGTGGTTGGATTGATCTGGGGCTTCTTTGGCACGCCTGATGATTTCCGTCAGGGATCGACCGTCAAGATCATTTATTTGCATGTTCCCGCAGCGTTGATGGCGATCAATGCGTGGTTCATGATGTTGATCACCTCGTTGATATGGCTGGTTCGCAGACACCACGTGAGCGTGCTGGCTGCCAAGGCAGCAGCACCGGTGGGCATGGTCATGACGGTGATTGCATTGGTGACCGGCGCAATCTGGGGCCAACCGATGTGGGGAACATGGTGGGCGTGGGACCCGCGTTTGACATCCTTTTTGATCCTGTTCTTGTTCTATCTCGGCTACATCGCCTTGTGGGAAGCGATTGAAGACCCCGACACAGCGGCCGATTTGACCTCTGTCTTGTGTCTTGTCGGGTCCGTTTTCGCCGTGTTGTCGCGGTATGCCGTGCAATTCTGGAATCAGGGATTGCATCAGGGCACATCAGTGCCGGTGGCGACCGGGGGCCGGACCGTATCGGATGTTTTCTTTTACCCGTTGGTGATGTGCATGGTTGGCTTTGGCCTGCTGTTTTTGGCGCTTGTGCTCTATCGCACCGGCACTGAAATCCGGTTGCGCCGGACCGCCGCATTGCGCGCGCGCGCAGGAGGCAACGTATGACCCCTGATCTTGGGAAGTATGCTGTTGAAGTCTTGTCAGCCTATGCTGCATCTGTGGTTTTGCTGGTTGCATTGATCGCGGTTACCTTGCGGCGTGGCCGGATTGCCCGCGCTGCGTTGAAAGAGGTCGAGCGCGAGGTGAAGTCTGATGGTTAAGATAAGTCCGTTAATGCTGGCACCACCGCTGATTTTTGCTGCGTTTGTCGTGATGGCGGGCATTGGCATGTTTCGCGAAGATCCTGACGGGCTGCCCTCTACACTTTTAGGGCAGATGGCGCCGGGGGTGCCTGCAGCCGGGCTTGAGGGCTTCGATGCGGCCACACCCGAAATGCTGGCCTCTGGTCAGGTGACATTGGTTAATTTTTGGGCCAGTTGGTGTCCGCCGTGCCGTGCGGAACATCCCAAACTGTTGGAGATGGAGGCGGCGGGCATTCCGATTGTCGGTATCAATTTCAAGGATCAGCAGGGGACCGCAACGAAATACCTGACCGAGGATGACAATCCGTTCATCGGCGTTGGGTTCGACCCGCAGGGGCGGACAGCCATCGATTGGGGTGTCACAGCGCCACCTGAGACGTTTATCCTGAACGGTACCGGTGAGGTTTTGTTCCGTTTTGCAGGCCCTTTGGTTGGCAGCGATTATGAGCAGCGTTTTGTTCCCGCGTTGCAGGCGGCAATGGATCAGTAGCATTGGCGTTATGCGATGCGACGTTGCTTTTCAGTATTTGAAGCGAAAAGAGATGGGGGACGGTGGTTATAATCTGTAGCCGCCTGAAACAGTGATGGTTTCGCCGGTGATAAAGCTGGCGGCGTCGGAGGCAAGGAAACGGACCACGTTTGCGATGTCTTTTGGGACGCCTGTGCGACCAAGCGCGGTCATGCTGACAAAAGCCGCAACAAGATCGGGATTGCGGGGGCTCTCGACCCGTTCAATCGCGCCGGGGGCAACGCCGTTGACGCGGATGCCCTTGGGGCCGAGGGTTTTCGCCATCCCCCGCGTCCACGTATTCAGGGCCGCCTTGCTTGCCGAATAGGATGCGGCCCCCATCGCCGGATAGACAGCGTTGACTGACGAGATGTTGATCACGCAGGCACCAGCGTTCAGATGGGGCAACGCGGCATCAAGCAAGGCCATAGGGGCTGCTACATTCACGGCATGGTTCAGGCCCGTATCTTCGTCGTCCATCAGCATTGCGCCTGCGTTGTTGACCAGAATGTTGAGGCCGCCAAGTCGGCTCACGGCTGTCTCTATGATGTCTTTCGCGGCCGATGGGTCAGTTAGGTTGGCCGAAATCGCCACAATGCCGGGGTGGTCGGTCAACAATTGTGTGGGCGGCGTGTTGTTGTAGGTAATAGCTGTGGCGTGGTCCGGCGCGAATATTTCGGCAATGCCGCGCCCAATGCCGCGCGCGCCACCCGTGATCAGAATTCTGCGCATGTTTGTCCCTTTGGTTCTAGAGGGAAAGCCTAACGCAAACGGCCCCCGCTGCAAGGTGCAGGCGGGGGCCGTTTATGGTTTCGTTTGAGCGCTCTTATTCGGCTGCGATTGCGCCCGACTTGGCAAGGTCGCGCAGGACGTAGTGCAGCACGCCGCCATGTTCGATGTACTCAATCTCGATCGCGGTATCGATACGGCACTTCAGGGTGATCTCCTTGATTGTGCCGTCTGCCATTGTGATTGTGCAAGGGACTTCCTGTAGCGGCTTGATCGTATCGAGGCCAGAGATGGACACCGTTTCCTCACCCGTCAAACCAAGAGATTTGCGGCTGTCGCCACCTGTGAACTCGAACGGGATGACGCCCATGCCAACAAGGTTGGAACGGTGAATGCGCTCAAAGCTTTCGGCGATGACGGCCTTCACGCCCAAGAGTGCTGTGCCTTTGGCCGCCCAGTCGCGCGAAGAACCTGCGCCGTATTGTTCGCCGCCAAAGATGACCAGCGGCGTGCCTGCCTCTTGATACGCCATCGCTGCATCAAAGATCGAGGTCTGCGCCCCGTCCGGGCCTTTGGTGTAGCCGCCTTCAACGCCATCCAGCATCTCGTTCTTGATGCGGATGTTGGCAAAAGTGCCGCGCATCATGACCTCGTGGTTGCCACGGCGCGAACCGTAAGAGTTGAACTCGCGAGGGGACACTTGGCGGTCGGTCAAGTACTTGCCTGCGGGTGTGGTTTCCTTGAACGAACCGGCAGGCGAGATGTGGTCAGTGGTGATCATGTCGCCCAAAACCGCCAGAACTTTGGCGTCGTGGATGTTGGTGATCACACCCGGCTCTGGTGACATGCCCTGAAAGTACGGTGGGTTCTGCACATAGGTGGAGGCAGGGGGCCAATCGTAGGTTTTTTCATCAGTTGTTTCAACGCCCTGCCATTTTTCGTCGCCTTTAAAGACGTCGGCATACTTGGTCTGGAACGCTTCGCGTGTCACGGTCTGCTCAACCAGTTCTGCAACCTCTTGGGTCGTGGGCCAGATGTCGCGCAGATAGACGTCTTTGCCTTCGGGTGTTTGGGCAATCGGGTCTGTGGCAAGGTTGATGTCCATTGTGCCAGCCAGCGCATAGGCCACCACCAACGGCGGCGACGCGAGGTAGTTG
The DNA here is from genome assembly GCA_017854675.1 of Paracoccaceae bacterium. Classification (GTDB taxonomy): domain Bacteria; phylum Pseudomonadota; class Alphaproteobacteria; order Rhodobacterales; family Rhodobacteraceae; genus Sulfitobacter. The sequence continues at coordinate 6,400 of JAFMHE010000183.1, forward strand.
GCGCGCACGTCTGGCGAAATGCGACCCTCAAAGTTGCGGTTGCCCGACAGGACGGATGTGGCGACCAGATCGCCGTCATGGATGGCTTTGCTGATCTCTGGCTGTAGGGGGCCGGAGTTGCCGATGCAGGTCGTACAGCCGTAGCCGACAAGGTTAAACCCAAGCTTATCAAGGTCTTCTTGCAGGTTTGCGGCCTCAAGATAGGCGCTCACAACCTGTGAACCGGGGGCGAGTGAGGTTTTCACCCAAGGCTTGCGGTTCAGGCCAAGTGCGGCAGCTTTGCGCGCGACCAGACCTGCGCCGATCATGACGTAAGGGTTGGAGGTGTTGGTGCAGGACGTGATCGATGCGATCACAACCTTGCCGGATTCCAGCGTGTAATCTTCGCCTTCAACGACGACCTGTTTGCCCATCGGGCGCTTGAAGGTCTCGGCCATTTCCTTGGTGAACGCTTCTTTCGCACCGGTCAGGGCAACGTAGTCTTGCGGGCGTTTGGGGCCGGAAATCGCAGGGACGATGGTGCCCATGTCAAGGGCCAGCGTGTCGGTGTAGATCGGTGCGTAATCATCGCCGCGCCACATGCCGTTCTCTTTGGCGTAGGCTTCGACCAGCGCGATGCGGTCCTCGTCGCGGCCCGTGGTGCGCAGGTAACGCAGGGTTTCATTATCGATCGGGAAGAAACCACATGTTGCACCGTATTCAGGCGCCATGTTGGCGATGGTTGCGCGGTCGGCCAATGGCAGTGTGTCGAGGCCCGCACCGTAGAATTCAACGAATTTGCTGACAACGCCCTTGGCGCGCAGCATTTCGA
>JAFMHE010000184.1 GCA_017854675.1 Paracoccaceae bacterium
GACAGTGGGTACAGCCCTGCCACGATTGTTGTGGACGCCCCGATCGAGATCAACACGCCGCAAGGCATCTGGCGACCAAAAAACGCCAGCAACAAGTTCTATGGTCCGACGCCGCTGCGCACCGGTATTGAACAATCGCGTAACCTGATGACCATCCGGCTGGCCCAAGAGGTCGGGATGCAGACCGTCGGCGCATATGCCGAACGCTTTGGCGTATACGAGGATCTGTCGCCAGTGCTTGCCAATGCTCTGGGATCGCAGGAAACCACTCTTTATCAGATGGTGAGCGCCTATGCGATGTTTGCCAATGGCGGCGAGCGGGTGCAGCCAACGCTGGTGGACCGCGTTCAAGACCGCTATGGCCGCACCGTTTACCAGCATGATCAACGCATCTGTAACGATTGCCAACTGGCAAGCCTGCCTTCGGGCCAAGCGCCGCGCGTGATTTCAAACCGCGAACGGGTGATGGACCCGGTGACGGCCTATCAGCTGACCTCGATGATGCGCGGCGTGGTAGAGCGTGGCACAGCGCGCAAGACAGTCAGTCTTGGTGTGCCGACCGCGGGCAAAACGGGAACGACGAACGAGGCCAAAGATGTCTGGTTCATCGGTTTCACCAGCAACATCGTCGCGGGGTGCTACATTGGATACGACCAGCCCAAGCCGATGGGGCGGGGCGCGTCGGGTGGTGGCATGTGTGGTCCGGTTTTTCAGCGGTTCATGAGCCAAGCAGTCAAGAAATATGGCGGTGGGGAATTCAACGTTCCCTCTGCGTGTACGTTCATCAATATTGACCGTTTTTCCGGTGCACGTCTCAGTGACGATGCAAGCGGCGAAAATGTTGTCTCTGAGTGTTTCCGCGAAGGCGAAGAGCCGATCTTTGGCATTACCTTCGATGGCGGCTTTGCGATGGGCGTTGATCTGCCTTTGGTCGAAGAAGTCGGCCGTCAGGCGCGTCAGGTCACGACCTCTACGGGCAAAAAGGCGGTTGTTGGCCCCAAGGCAAGCTTTGGCAGCTTGTCATCGGGTGGTCTTTACTAATGGCTATTCTGGGCCCTGCGGGATAAACCCCTCTGCCAAATCCACCGGACGCCTTGTTGTTGCCGTGGCGCTGGTTTATTCCGGCGGTACGTCATCAAAAGGCAATTACCATGCGCGCAGAAGCACAAAATACGGCAGATCAGATCAGCAAGTCGCTGGAGCTGTTGGCACAGCGTCTGGATGTGGAAACGGCCACCTACCGGCTGGAAGAATTCAACGCGCGCGTCGAGGACCCGACCTTGTGGGACGATCCCGAAGCCGCACAAAAGTTGATGCGCGACCGCCAGATGCTGGTCGATGCCATCGCGACCTATGAGGGCATCAAGCAGGAATTGAGCGACAGTATCGAGCTGATCGAACTGGGCGAGATGGAAGACGACACAGAGGTTGTTGCCGAAGCCGAGGTTGCGTTGAAGGCGCTTGCCAAGACCGCCGCTCAGAAAGAGCTGGAAGCGCTGCTGGACGGTGAGGCCGATGGCAATGATACATTTCTCGAGATCAACTCAGGCGCTGGTGGCACAGAAAGCTGCGATTGGGCCTCTATGCTGGCGCGGATGTATGTCCGCTGGGCCGAGAAAAAGGGCTACAAAGTTGAATTGCAGGCAGAAAGCGCAGGCGAAGAGGCGGGCATCAAATCCGCGACCTACAAGATCAGCGGCCCGAACGCGTATGGTTGGATGAAATCAGAGTCGGGCGTGCACCGTCTGGTCCGCATCAGCCCGTTTGATTCCGCTGCCAAACGGCACACTTCTTTCACGTCTGTCGGCGTTTATCCGGTGGTTGATGACAACATCGAGATTGAAGTGAACCCGTCAGACATCCGCATCGACACCTACCGGTCGTCAGGTGCGGGCGGCCAGCACGTCAACACCACCGATTCTGCCGTGCGCATTACCCACGCGCCGACGGGGATCGTTGTGACCAGTTCCGAAAAATCACAACACCAGAACCGCGATATTGCGATGAAGGCGCTGAAAAGCCGTCTTTACCAATTGGAGCTTGATCGTCGCAACGCTGCCGTGAACGAAATGCATGAAAACAAAGGCGATGCCGGTTGGGGCAACCAGATCCGGTCCTATGTCTTGCAACCGTACCAAATGGTAAAAGACCTGCGCACGAATTATGAAACCTCCGACACCAAAGGCGTGCTGGACGGTGATCTGGATGGGCTGATGGGCGCGACCCTTGCCTTGGCCGTTAGCGGCAAGAGCCGGGCAGAAGCACAGCGCGATTAGACGCACACTTTCCGGCGTTATTTCGCGGGAATGTCAAAACACCACTTGATACGCCTGCATTTAGTTGATTTTTTCAACTAATGGATATTTTGAACATGGACGCGCTGGCCCAGTCCGCCGCGCTTGAGCGGGGCGGGATCAGCGCCGCAGAGCTAATGCAAGCCACGCTCGCCCGCATTGATGCTGTGAACGGCGCTGTTAACGCGGTCGTGTCGTTGCGCGATGGTGATGAACTGTTGGCCGAAGCACGGGCCGCCGACGCCACCCCGCGCAAGGGCTGGTTGCATGGCATCCCGATGGCGATCAAGGATCTTGCCAACGTGAAAGGTCTGCCCACGTCGATGGGGTCGCCACTGTTCGCCGGTCAGATTGCAGAAAACGATGATGTCATGGTGGCGCGGTTGCGCGCTGCCGGGGCCTTGTTCATCGGCAAAACCAACACCCCGGAGTTTGGCTTGGGCAGCCATACGTTCAACCCCGTACACGGTGCGACGCGCAACCCTTACGATCCGGGCCAGTCGGCAGGTGGATCATCCGGCGGCGCTGCTGCAGCGTTGGCTGCACGGATGGTCAGTGTGGCGGATGGGTCTGACATGATGGGATCGTTGCGCAACCCTGCGGGGTGGAACAATGTCTATGGTATGCGCCCCACTTGGGGTTCTGTGCCGTCAGAGCCGGATGGCGATGGGTTCATCCATCACCTTTCGACTGCAGGACCAATGGCACGCAACCCACGTGACCTTGCCGCGCTTCTTGACACAATGACCGGGCCCGAGCCGCGGCTGCCCCATAATTTCATCACTGATCCCGCATTGGCCCGGATTGATACGCCGTTGCCGCCCCAGCGTCTGGGATGGTTGGGCGACTGGAGCGGAGCGCTGCCCTATGAGGACGAAATTGCCGAAATAAGCACCGCTGCCTTGGCGCAGATGGGTGGGTTGGATACACAGATCATCGAAATCAAAGCACCTTTTGATATGGGTGCAATATGGGACAGTTGGATTACGCTGCGGTCGTTTGCCATCGCTGGCGGGCATGCCGCGACTTACGCGAACCCTGATCAGCGTCCTCACCTGAAACCCGCCGCCCTGTGGGAGATTGAGCGCGGTCTGGCGATGTCAGCGATGGAGGTCCACCGCGCCAGCGTCACGCGGTCCGAATGGTTCCGAACCGTGATGGCGTTGTTTCAACAGGTGGATGTGCTTGTGATGCCATCTGCGCAATGCTGGCCGTTTGATGTGGAAAAAGTGCATCCGACTGAAATAGCAGGCGCTCAGATGGATACCTATCACCGCTGGATGCAAGTGGTCATTCCCGCTGGTCTGATTGGACTACCCGTCGTGAATGTGCCGATCGGGTTCGGCACAGCTGGCCTGCCTGCGGGACTGCAACTGATCGGACCACCGGGCAGTGACGCGCGTCTTTTGCAGCTGGCGCAAAAATGGCATCAGGAAACAGATTGGCCCAATGCACGGCCGCCGCAGTTTGGATGAACCGGCCTATCTGCGCGGGGCCAGGGGCGGGGCCAAAGGTGTTTCGCGCCCTTGGCGAATGAGGGTTGCACGCAACGCGTCCGTTGACGGGTGGGCGCATTCCAACGCAAAAACATGCGCATGGGTTAGAAAAAAAGCGGCCTTGTTTGCATCTGGTGACGCCTCGGCTGCCTGCATATAAAGGTCAACCAACGCAGCGCTGTCACCTGCCGCATGCGCGGCAAGCAATTGTGCATCACGTGGCATCATTCGGCGGCTTGCGGTACTGCACGGTGCCGCTCCATCTGGGCGGCGACCCAATCGTGGAACATGTGCGTCGGTCCGTCCATCGCAGGAGAGAATCGTCCACCGTCAAAATATGGCGCATGCCGACCGCGCTGCATGCCCTCAACCACAAAAATGTCTTCTTCAAATACGCGTTTCCACTGGTCTGTATTGCGGGCGCGCAGCGCTGTATCGGTTTCGGGCTGCGCGTAATAGAGATGGATTTTTTCGACCGTCTTTTCAGGGCCTTGCGGCACCAGAATAATAGCAAACGTATGGTCGCGGTGCACACCCATCAGGACGTTGGGATAAACCGTGATATATTCTGCCGCCGTATCCCATGTATCGCCGAGCGCTGCAAAGTCGGGAAACTTGGCACCCTCTGCGCCTTCAAGCTGGCGGTAGACCCATGTGCCTTGGCCAGAGTATTTACCCGCGTTTTCAATATGGTAGTGATCCTCAAGTCGCGAATATATGTTCAGATCAGGGTGTACCCAAGGCAGATGATAGCTCTCGCAATAGTTTTCGACTGCGAGTTTCCAGTTGCAGTTCACTGTCAGCTCAAACCGGCTGTCTGACCCGCCATGATAAAGTGGTTTGTCAAATTCGGCCCACCGTTTCAGCAGATCGGCATGGACATGTTCAAAAGGCGCCGCATCGCCCGACACATTGACAAAGATGACGTCCATCCAGATGTGGCTGCGAATTTCGACCAGACCCAGCAAGGCGCGGTCGATGCCTTCATGGGTATTCTGACCGGGCCCGCCGACATGGGGTGTGCTGACCAGCCGACCATCGGTAGAATAACACCAGCTGTGATAGGGGCAGCGGATTGCCCCTTCAATCTTGCGCGGTGCATCGACGAGGATCATCCCCCTGTGACGGCAGGTATTTTGAAACACGCGCACTTCGGCGTCCTTGTCGCGGACAACCAACAGCGGCATACCAAGGAAAGTAACAGGGACGGCATCGCCGATATCGGGCACATCTGCGCTGACAGCCAGCCCGGCCCATGATCTGAACAGAACTGCGTCGCGTTCTTCGGCAAACACGCCCGCATCTATGTAATGCGCGTTGGGCAAGCCGTTCGCCTGTGCAATAGGCTGGCGAACATGAGACAGATCGGCTGTGGTGGTAGACATATCGCTCTCCCGAATTTTCGTCAGGTTAGCAAAAAGACCGCTAGAAATTTTATCTCACAGCGACCCAAGTTTCCCGTTCACGACACGCGGGACCGCTTCATGCAGGGGTGTCCGGCGCTACCAGAAGGGCGCATCAATGCGCAGCAACCGCCTGTGATAGGGCTGCAACTCCGCCTCTGTGCGGAAACCGGCACCTCTGGCGGCAGGCAATGCATTCCTCATGCCTGTGCCAAGATGTTCATAAACCATGCGCGTGGCGCGCAAGTCATCATCGTGTTCAGGTACGGTGCGCGTGACATAGCCGACCCAGAAATTGTTTTGAAACGATGCAACCCGCGACAGATAGTTAAAAGAGCACGTCAGCGTATTCTTGCGCGAGGCCAGAATGCAAAGACCGTCGTCTTGCTGCATGACGACGCCTCTGAACTCGCGCGCGGGAACATCGGATGGCAGATTTTGCGCCTCCAGCGCGGATTTCCTCTCAAATCCCTTCATATAGACGTTGCCATTTTCGCGCCTGATATGCACGACGCCCACTAGGAACTGATCGTTGTGTACGAAACTACGGCGTGAAAACCTGTAAAAGCCGCTGGGAAAGATGTCTTCGGTCACTGTGGTAAAACCCGCGCCGATGTAATCGCGCACAAATGGGTTTATCATCGGATCGCTGCCGCTATTGTTGAGCGTGCTCAGCGGTTCGATCAGGATGCGTGCGTCCACGCCAAAATGGTCGCAGATCCGCTTGAGGATGTCAGGGCGCGGAAAACTCTCGCCTGCGAGATACCTGTTCAACTGGGTGCGGTTGATATCGAGTTCCCGTGACAATGTCGCAATCGGGGTGTCCGGGCCAATGAGGCCGCGCAGATTTTCGCTAAATACATTGCGTTGTTCCGAGGGCGTTTTGCTGAAGGTTGTCATTGCAATGCGACCCACTCGATCAAGTTTAGGCACCGTATCCGGTGGAGTGACATAAAACCATAGCGTGTATCAGGTAGTTTCCACAAAGACCTGACACATTTTGTGTCACTATGCTGGCAACCTGACACAAAACGCTCCAGACCAGTCCAGTATTAGCCATATCAGTGCTGCCTTCATTCTTGTTAGCAATGGTTAACAAAAGGGATAGGGCTTGGTTTTATGATGATAGGGATAGTTCTTTGGAGCGATCCGAATGACTGCAAAGCGGTATTTTGGTGCGAAGATCATGGCGACTTGGCGTATTACAGCGCCGAGTTTGACCAAACAAAAGGACATGGCGGCTTTGCCGCAGGTGATATGGTGCAGTTTGATGTGTTCAGCGATGCGGAATGCCGTCGCGCTGTGAACCCACGGTTGATACAGGAGAACGCTTGTAACGGATTGGATAGACGGTTGCATACGTCTGCTCAGAGCCTCGACGTGCCGCAACAGGCGGACGCCTGCGGGACCGTTATTCCGTTTCGAAAAAGCACCACTGGCGCGGAACCGCGCGCCCTGCGATCAGAGCGGCGGTAACTGCGGGATCAGTCGCCGCGTGACAATGCGGCGACGCCTGTGCGCGCAACCTCGATCAGGCCCAAAGGCCGCATGAGGTCTGCAAAAGCGTCGATCTTTTCGGGTGCGCCCGTAATCTCGAACACAAAGCTTTCCAATGTGCTGTCGACAACATTCGCGCGGAAAATGTCTGCAAGGCGCAGCGCTTCGACGCGGTTGTCACCTTTGCCGGCAACTTTGAACATCGCCAACTCACGCTCTACACTCGGGCCTTCGACGGTCAGGTCATTCACGGTGTGTACGCTGACGATCCGGCCAAGCTGTGCTTTGATCTGCTCGATCACCTGCGGCGTGCCGGATGTGACAATGGTGATCCGGCTCAGATGGCCTGTGTGGTCAACTTCGGCGACCGTCAGGCTGTCAATGTTGTAACCGCGTCCCGAAAACAGGCCAATAACACGCGCCAGAACGCCAGGCTCGTTTTCCACCAGAACAGCCAGCGTGTGGCGTTCGATGACGTCGGAAAAGTTAGGCCGCAGGTTGTAGGCCGAGTGCGA
>JAFMHE010000185.1 GCA_017854675.1 Paracoccaceae bacterium
TCGCAGGCTGGATTTCGCCACCAGGAAGCTGAACAACAGACATGCCCATCTCGAGCATGACGTCAGCGGCAAGACCCACGGTGCGGTACTTCAGGCCGTTCATTTGTGCGGCATCTGTGACCGCTTCAGAGAACCAACCGAGCGGCTGCGCAGGCATTGGAGAGTTGAAGAAGGACACAACATTCAGCTGAAGTTCTTCCATCAATTCGTCAAACAGCTCCTGGCCGCCACCAGCGTGGATCCAGCCAAGCATTTCCTGTGAAGACCAGCCAAAACACGGGCCAGTGCCAAACAAAGATGCGGATTTGGATTTGCCGTACCAGTAGGCCGACACATAGTGTGCTGCGTCGAGAACACCGCGATGAACTGCGTCTTGCATCTGGGATGTTTTCACAACGGAATCAACGGAAAGGACCTCGATGGTCAAAGAACCGCCGGACATTTCGTTGACGCGGTTTGCAAAGGACTGTGCGTTTTCCAGGAAGATGCCGCCGCCCCAGGCCGCTTGCATCTTGATATTTACGCCGTGGCCATCTGCAATAGCAGGTGTCGCCAAAGCCGCGGCACCAGCAACAGCGGAGCCGCGCAGAAATTTTCTGCGGTTCAAAGTATCTTTCATAGTTCCTCCCAAGGAATGGTGTGCTTTCGTCCCTCAACGGATCAGTCGCACTCGTTTTTGAATCTAGGGGTGACATTTTAAAAAGGCAGTCCTCCCGAACAACCCTGCGCATCACTTAATCCCGATATCCTAGTAGAGACTAGAAGATGTCACACCGCAAACAAGTGCTTCATACTACAAAAGTTTTCGGCGCTGCCTCAGGACGCATTACGTTGGCGTTATAATGGTCCCGTCCAAAGCCCATGGCAGCGAACAATTATTTCGAAAGAAAAGAGTATTTTAAACATATAAATCAACATATTAACCTGATATTATCTTGCGCCACTTCGACTACACTCAACGCATGGGTTTGCTGAAAATGGGTATGAACTTAACACCCACTAGCTGATGAAGCCTACTTACAAAATCTTTAAGATACTGAACCATAACTTAGGATACAGTACCATAAGTCGACAAATCACCGATTTAAGTCGACAAGTCGCCGATACAGTTTGCTTGATAACCGGTACGGAGTTGTCGCTGGGTTCGATTCCTGCTGCTGTTTGGTACCGAAAGACTTTGATGTGAGGCGGTGATTTTTTGTCTTCACAATATGGTCAGGAAAGTTCCTGACACAAAGGTTTGAGCCCTGTTCAAAAATCTGAGCCCGGTTCCGCAACAACAGTGCACTCGAACACCTGTGATTGAATAGACGGCTCGCGTCCGTACTTTACGATCGCGGTATGCATGAGAATGCCGTTTTCAAACCTGAACACATCGCTGCGATCAGGGTCTTGGGCGAATGCCCGAAAACCACCTTCGCCAAACGCGGTGAGTGAATATAGCTGATGATAGAAAACGCCATCTCCAGACAAATTCTCTTCGTCCCATACGAAGTTCAGAGTGCGCCCTTCGTATACCGGTCGCATAGAACCTTCAGCAGACAGCGACACTCTTTCGAGTTCAGTACACGTGAAAGCTACCGAAGCTTCCGCGGATAAAGCTGGTGAAACCAAAACCACAAAACTCTTGATCATACTGCACACTATTACTGCCCAGCAGACAAATCAAGGTGAGGCTGAGGCAGTCTGAACCACCGCTTTTGAAACACGAGCCAGAAAGTCGAGAATGATCAGTATGGTATCCGCCGAGGTAGAGGTATTTGAACGGGCACTTAGGAGAAATGTGCAAAAAATGCCAGATGCAACGTGGCGAAGGTACCGCGTTCCTCTGCGTGAGCAGTAGCTGCATGGGCAAAAGGTGGCTTTGTCCCGCACAGCAGACCATGAAGGTGACCGCAGCGAAGGTCGGATTCCCGCCCTATCTGCTGGTGGCGCTGCGTGCAGCGTGAAGCGTCCCGTATCAATCGATCTCGCGGTTTAAGAGTTGGTTCACTGACCATCCCAGCGCCTCAACATCCAATACCACTGCTCTGGGTTGGCCAAAATGCGCGCAGATAAGCTATCGTTGAATGCGCGGGTCATCATGATGCTGTCGGTGTGCGGGATCGGGGCTTCAAAATCGACGCGAAATACATTTCCGTCTTCGATACGAAGGCCATAGGCGGGGATCATGGGCAGATCGTATTTGAGGGCAAGCTGTGCCGCTGACAAAGACGTGAGCGCGTCGTGCCCGAGAAACGGGAGCGGTTCCCCCTCAGCATATTTCTCGTCCAGTAGAATGGAAATGATACCGCCACTCCGCAGGTGACGCACAAGCGCTCGTGTTCCAACCTGGCCCGTCGCCAAAATTGGTTTCCCTCCGGCCTCAATGCCAGCCCGTATCCGGCGTTCGTAATGGTGGTTCTTGTTCTGGCGGTAGACAGCGCCACTTTCGAACCCGTGCATCTTGATTGCGGCGCGCACGGCTTCCCATTGCCCAAAATGTCCCGAGACGACAATGACCCCTTTTCCGGCAGCCTGCGCCTCTTTCAGTGCGTCAAGACCTGGGCCTGAGGCTCTGAATTTCTGATGTTGGGTCTGAAACTCGGCATCGTGATAAATCTCGAATAGGGTCCGGCCCATCTGTCGGCCCATCTCTTGACCAAGCTTCGCGCGATCACTGCGCTTCATATGTGGAAAGATCCGTTTAGCTTCACGGTCAAATCGGAGCCTTGCGGGCGGAAACCATCGCATGACCGCTGCAAACGTCGTTCCCAACCCGCGCGACCGCTGATCAAAGGAACGCCAACGCAAGGCTGTCAGCGCCGACCACAATGGAAAGTAGCGGGCGTAATGAGCAACTGATTTCAGGGTGGCCGACATCATGGCGCTATTTGATCGTTTCTACATGGGTATACAAATAAAAAAAGCATCTGATCATCTTGTTTCGATCTATGATGGGCGCCCTTCGTCGTGCAGATGCGAGCGTCAAGCACTTACAGCGAAACTCCAATTCATACCTTCCCCAGCCATCACGGCAGGATATCCACTTCGCCGCGCCTAACCCGCTTCAGCATTTCCTTCAGCTCTGGAGGATGCAGCACCTCGACCGCCAAACCCCATTTGACCAGATGCCAGGCCATTTCAACCCAGCCGCTGGCCGTGAACTCGACCAGCAAGCTGCCGTCGTCCATGTCTGTCATGACCTGGTTTGGATGAAACACAAATTCGCGCGCTACAAGAGCGGCGCGCGGCTCGAATCGCCAACGCACGAGGCGATGCTCTGCGTCAGAGAAAAACGACCCAAAGGCAAATGTGCAGTATGTTTCGATGTCAAAATCAGGATCGCGTTCGAAGATGTTCGCCGTACCTTTCATTTCGATGATACGATCCATCCGGTATTGTTTGAACCGGCGGTCAGCGTCGGCGAGGGTGTCGCGGGCCACGAGGTAATGTCGTGTGCCAACTATCACCCCATGTGGTTCAACCAGCTTCGTGCGCGGCTCAGGGTCGCGTGCGCTGGTGTAGGTGATCTCGATCATCGTCGGTTGGATGAACGCGTTGAACAGGATCTCGAGATGTAACTGCCGTATGCGTGCTGCAGGCCCGGGTCGGCATGCAAAGCCGTTTGCGATCATCATGATCTCGGAGCTCACCTCTGCTGATCGGGCGTGTGAACGCGGCACGGACGCCACAAGGTGATCGCGAATGCGCTGCAAGGTCACAACCTCGTTTTCAGCGCCATCGCGCACAGCTCGTCGGATCGCCAGATCAAGAGCAGAAAGTTCCTTTTCGTTCACAACCCGATGGTCGATGAACGGAACCTGCGTAAGCTTCCACCAGCGCCGCCGGTCCTCATCCTCGGTAATCATTACCTTCGGGCACAGATCCTCCAGTTCTCGCGCCATGCGTCGCGCGGTTCGCTCGTTGACGGATAATTCGCTCATGATGTCACGCAAGCTGACACCGCGGTAGCGTGCCTTGGCCATTTCGGCGATGCGCAGGAGTTCGCGCGCTTTGATGAACGACATATGTTGGCTCCACTGCGATAATACCCGGATTGCGAGTGAAGGGGTAAGATTCTGACCCCCTCGGTAGATTAACTTTCCCTTGTGGTCGAGCCGAATCAGCGAGCCGGGAGAATCTGAGCCCCGCTGGTGGTCGCGACACACAGCCAAAACTCTGCTTGGCACCGACACTTGTCAGCCTCGCGGCAACCCAATTAAAAGGATCGACACCAATGGGACTACCACAACGCGCGCTCTACCCTATCCATGAAACTGCAGCACGTTGGGGATGTACAGTTTCCGATATAGCTGGCTGGGCGGCGACTGGAACGCTGAAAATTGTCACTGGCATTCCCCCGGTCCATTGCGGTGAACACAAGGTTGCCGGGCTGGTCAATATCGACCCCACTGACGTTCTGCCCATGTTCAGGCGTTGTGGAACCGGGCCACAGGAAGCCCATCTTCTGCGGATTCAGCCACGCGAAGCAGAAGGCTGGCTCTATATCACGGCGCCCGAGGACGGGGTTCTGGTGTCGATTGGTGACATGATGATCCTCGGCCACGAGGTCCACAGGTTCGAGGTAACCAACGACCTCTTCGGCCGCGTCGCAGCGGGCGCGGGCCTTGGCAATGACGGTGACTATGACTGGGCCGGGATGCATGTCGAAATCACCCGCCGCGTCTTCGAGGAAGGGTTGCCGAAATCGCAAGGCGAGTGGATCCGTGAGTTGCAGGACTGGTTTTCGATGCAGTCGGAAGACGGCACGTTTCCTGAAGAAAAATCAATCCGGCTGCGGCTGACGCCCATCCTGAGGGCCTTGAAGTTCAAGCACCCAAAGCGGTGATCGGTTTGCCCTCCGGGCCACAGGCGTCGGCTGCGGGGAGCCCTTCTCGCGCTGGCACCTCCTGCGCGCTGTGCACAAGCCTTGGCTTTGGCTTGAAGGCGCTGGCAACAGCGCCCACGCCGGCGCGCAGGGGTGAATCCATCAGATGCGCGTAGCGCTGGGTCGTCTGCATCTGGCTGTGGCCCAGCAGCTTGCCAATCATCTCAAGCGATGCGCCACCACTCACCAACAGGGAGGCAAATGTATGCCGCAGATCATGGATCCGGACGTCCGGGATCCCGACCTCCTTTTGGATGCGCACCCAAAACCGGCGGATTTCCTGCACGGGCTGGCCAGGGGTGTCGCCGGGAAAGAGCCATGGCGAGCCTGTGACAACCGCAATGCGCCGCTGGCGAACAATGGCGGCGGCTTCATCTGAGATCGGCACACGGTGAACGCGGCGTTGCTTAGTGGTGCTGGCAGGCTTGGTCCAGCTCAAATGCTCGAGATTGAAATCCTCGAAACGCGCCTGCCGCACCTCCCCGACCCGTGCGCCGGTCAGCATGCACAGTCGAATAATCCCCGAAGCGCGGTCATCCGTTGCCGCATCTAGCGCCGTGGCGAGCCTTGATAGTTCCTCTTGTGACAGGTACCGCTCTCGCGGTGTCTCCATGCGGCGGCGGAACCCCATGGCGGGATTGTCTTCGCGCCACCCCCATTTGACCGCATATGCGAACATCTTGCGGATCACCTCGCCGACCCGATTGGCTCGCACTGGTGTCGGCTTGGCACCCTGCAGCTTGCGCGCTCGGTTGTTTGGCTTTTGTTTTGCCGGACGTGCGCGTCCCTCTGCTACCTTCGTCAACAGCAGCTCGACATCATAGCATGACACTTCAGTGACCAGCTTCTTGCCCCAGGCAGGTCGGATGAACTTTTCCATCATTGATCGCTGGTCAGCTGCATTGAGGACCGCGAGATGCGGTAGATGCACTTCAGCATAGCGATGGATCAGATCGGTCACACGTGGGGCTTCGCGCAGGGCGCCTCGGGTAGCCAAAGGATCACCACCGGCATCGATATCCCGGCGCAGCTCCTTGGCGCGTTCGCGCGCAGCACTCACACTCCATTCCGGCCAGCGCGCGAATGTCATCCGGCGCTGGCGGCCAGCATAGCGATAGTCGATCGTGAAAGCTCGACCGCCACCGCGGTAGATGCAGGCGGCAAAGCCGCGCACATCGGTGTCAAAAATCTGATAGTCCCGCCCGTCAGCGGGCGCGGCATCTCGCAGGACCTTCTCGGTCAGCTTTTGTCTGTTCACCATCCGTAAACCTCTCTCTTGGACCTCTCATCACGCGTAGTACCGGCCTGACATCAAGCAGAGCATGGCGGTCGGGGTGGAAGGGAGGAACGGGGTGGCATCGCGGAGACAGATCGCTTCCACCCCCATATTTTATTGGCAAATTCGCCTCACCAATCCGAGTAGTGGTCGTGGCGTAGGGCAGTTCCGCTCGCAGCGACGGGCAATGTGCGCGGCGACTCACAGCTGGTCACCAGCCACCAGCTGCAAATCCTCAATGAAATATGGGGGTGGAATGGCTTTTTGTGGCGTTCCACCCCTGATTTGCGCGCGAATGCACGCGAAATCCTAATAAATCCGGGGTTTTGCCCCCGCATGCCGCTGAAACCGGTCGAAACACCGCTCTCGCGGCCAAGCCAGCACGTGATGCAGGCGACGGTCGGCATGCAGAATCGTCAATTAAATATGGGGGTGGAACGGTTTTGGCGTTTTCATTCCACCCCGTTCCTCCCTTCCACCCTCGAGCCTGTGCGTCAGTAGCCCCCAGAAATGATCCGCATCGGGTCGTCAAACTGGAGGAACAACATGCATCTGCACGAAAACACCGAGAATACTGCAAAACCGTCGGGGAGCCTGCTCGGCGGCTGGATAAGTCGGGCAGACCTTGCGCTTCAGCTCGGGGTTTCTGAGGACACCCTGCGCCGCTGGGACGCTCTTCGGTCCGGCCCGCCGTGTATTCGCGCAGGTCGCAAGATCTATTACCGCCGCAGCGCCGTCATTGAATGGCTAGAAGACCAAGAAGCGGCAGGCCTACGCCGCGCGCGTCGGGGAGCACGCCGATGAGTGTCCCGCTGCCCTTCCGGCAACGGAGCCGTCGCGCGGAACGTGATGAGGCGCGCGCGGACTGGATTGACGAGCGGCGCCGCGAGGCCCGCATCGTCGTGGCCGACGTCATCCATCATTCCGACCATCTGCTGCGCATCGCCTGCAATGTGCTGGTCCGCCATGGCGAGACACCTGAGGAACGTGAGGACGCGCGGATCTTGCTGGTCGTGCTGGAGGCCAAGACCCCGGGGCGCGGCAATCATCACAACC
>JAFMHE010000186.1 GCA_017854675.1 Paracoccaceae bacterium
CGTGGGACACCCTTCC
The DNA here is from genome assembly GCA_017854675.1 of Paracoccaceae bacterium. Taxonomy (GTDB): domain Bacteria; phylum Pseudomonadota; class Alphaproteobacteria; order Rhodobacterales; family Rhodobacteraceae; genus Sulfitobacter. The sequence continues at coordinate 17 of JAFMHE010000186.1, forward strand.
CCAACGAAGGGCGCATATCTGAGAGGATAGCATTCATGGCTATTACGACATCTGCACCGCACGGCGACGTGCGTGAACCGACAACGCGACCTGCAAATCCGCGTTTTTCATCTGGCCCTTGCGCCAAACCCCCCGTTTTTGAATTGAACAATCTCGCTGACGCGCCCTTGGGTCGTTCACACCGCGCAGCCGTTGGCAAAGCCAAGCTGCTGGAAGCGATCGAAACCACACGCGAGATTTTGGGCGTGCCTGCGGATTACCGCATCGGCATTGTGCCAGCCTCCGACACCGGCGCTTACGAGATGGCGATGTGGACCATGCTGGGCGAACGCCCCGTGCAGATGGTCGCATGGGAATCCTTTGGGTCCGGCTGGGTCACCGATGTGGTCAAGCAGCTCAAGATCGAGGCGACCACGCACACAGCGGACTACGGCGAGATCGTCGATATGGCTGCGCTGAACTATGATAATGACGTCTGTTTCACATGGAACGGCACGACCTCTGGCGTGCGCATGGCCAATGGTGAAGCGATCCCGGCGGACCGTGCGGGCCTGACCTTGTGTGATGCGACATCTGCTGCATTCGCGATGGACCTGCCTTGGGACAAGCTGGATGTGACGACCTTCTCTTGGCAAAAGGTGCTGGGTGGCGAGGCCGCACATGGCATGCTGATCCTGTCGCCCCGCGCGGTTGAGCGGTTGGAGACTTATACACCCGCATGGCCCCTGCCCAAGATTTTCCGCATGACCAAAGGTGGCAAGCTGATCGAGGGTATCTTTAAAGGTGAGACGATCAACACCCCCTCGATGCTGTGTGTCGAGGATTACTTGCAGGCGCTTAAATGGGCGAAATCTGTGGGCGGTTTGCAAGGTCTGATTGGCCGTGCAGATGCGAACACAAAGGCGATTGCCGATTTTGTCGACACGCATGATTGGCTGGAGTTTCTGGCTGTTGATCCGGCGACGCGGTCGAACACTTCGGTCTGTTTGAAGTTCAACGATCCGCGCATCACGGACGGTGCAGCCTTTGCCAAAGCGGTTGCAAAACGGCTGGCGGACGCGGATGTGGCGCTGGATGTCGGTGCTTACCGCGATGCCCCTGCGGGTCTGCGCATCTGGTGTGGTGGCACGGTTGAAACCTCGGATATCGAGGCGATGCTGCCGTGGCTCAACTGGGCTTTCGAGGCTGAAATTTCCGCATAATGACGGTGTGGCGGTGCGCAATGAATGCGCACCCTACGGCGTACAACCCATCCCTTTCGTAGGGTGCGCATTTATCGCGCACCATTCCAACATCACAAAGGAACGCCACAATGGCTCCCAGAGTACTTATCTCCGACAAACTCAGCGACGCGGCTGTGCAAATCTTCAAAGACCGCGGCATCGACGTTGATTTTCAGCCCGACCTTGGCAAAGACAAGGACAAGCTGGCCGAAGTTATTGGCAACTACGATGGTCTTGCCATCCGCTCCGCCACCAAAGTGACCGAAAAGATCCTCGCCAATGCGCTCAACCTCAAAGTGATTGGCCGCGCAGGCATCGGCACCGACAACATCGACAAAGAAGCTGCGTCCAAGAAAGGTGTGATCGTGATGAACACGCCTTTTGGCAACATGATCACCACCGCTGAACACGCGATTGCGATGATGTTCGCCGTGGCGCGCCAGCTGCCAGAGGCGTCCGCATCGACCCATGCGGGCAAGTGGGAAAAGTCCAAGTTCATGGGTGTCGAGCTGACCGGCAAGACGCTGGGCGTTATTGGTGCGGGCAACATCGGCGGCATCGTGTGCGACCGTGCGCGTGGTCTGAAAATGAAAGTGATCGCATTCGATCCTTTCCTTGGCGACGAGAAAGCCCAGAAAATGGGTGTTGAGAAGGTTGATCTGGACGCGCTGCTGGCGCGGGCCGATTTCATTACGCTGCACGTGCCGTTTACAGAAACGACCGCCAATATCCTGAGCCGCGAGAACCTTGAAAAAACCAAGAAAGGCGTGCGTATCATCAACTGTGCCCGCGGTGGTCTGGTCGATGAAGAAGCGCTGGCTGATCTGCTGAAATCCGGTCACGTCGCCGGTGCGGCCTTTGACGTGTTCAAGACCGAGCCCGCGACAGAGAACCCCCTGTTCAACCTGCCCAACGTTGTTTGCACGCCCCACCTGGGTGCGGCCACCACCGAAGCACAGGAAAATGTTGCCCTGCAGGTGGCTGAACAGATGTCGGATTACCTGCTGACAGGTGCTGTCAGCAACGCGCTGAATATGCCATCTGTGACAGCCGAAGAGGCCGCCGTTATGGGCCCATGGCTCAAGCTGGCCGGTCATCTTGGCGCATTCATTGGTCAGTTGACCGATGAGCCGATCAAGGCGATCAACATCCTGTATGATGGCACCGTTGCCGAGATGAACCTGGATGCGCTGAACTGCGGCGTTGTTGCCGGCATCATGAAACGCGCGAACCCCGATGTGAACATGGTCAGTGCGCCGGTGGTGGCCCGTGAAAAGGGCATCCAGATCAGCACAACCAATCAGGATAAATCAGGCGTTTTTGACGGCTACGTCAAGGTCACTGTCGTCACGGACAAACGTGAACGGTCCATTGCAGGCACGGTCTTTTCTGACGGCAAGCCGCGCTTCATCCAGATCAAAGGCATCCAGATCGACGCCGAAGTGGGCGCGCACATGCTGTATACCACCAACGAAGACGTGCCGGGCATCATCGGCATGTTGGGTCAGACCATGGGTGAAAACGGCGTGAACATCGCCAACTTTACCCTTGGCCGTGCCGCCGTAAAGGGCGAGGCGATCGCGCTGTTGTATGTCGACGAAGAAGTGCCTGCACCTGTGATTACCAAGCTGATCAAAACCGGCATGTTCACCCAAGTGAAGCCGCTGCAGTTCGACGTGGCCTGATCCCTACCACCCTGTTAGAAAACACGCAGCCGTCCCATTCATGGGGCGGCTGTTTTAGCTTGAGGACGTCGTTTCATGACCCAGCCCATCTACGCCATTGGTGACATTCACGGACAATTGGCAGAATTGCACCGCGTTCTGGACCTGATCGAGGCGGATGGCGGCAAGGACGCGCATATCGTATTTATGGGCGATTACACCGACCGGGGGCCAGACAGCAAAGGTGTGCTTGATCTGTTGATCAAAGGGCGCGATGAGGGCCGGAACTGGACGTTTTTGATGGGCAACCATGACCGGATGTTCAGCTGGTTTATGGAAGACTATCCCCGCCATGACGCGCATTTGCCGGTTGAATTGTACTGGCTGCATCAACGCCTTGGTGGCGACACGACGATGGCGTCCTATGGCGTTTCAGTTGAACCGTCCTTGCGGAAGACAGCGGTGCATGAGGCCGCGTTAAAGGCGGTCCCACAGGCGCATGTCGATTTTTTGCGCGATCTAAAGCTGACATACGAGACCGAAGACCTGTTCTTTGTGCATGCTGGCATCGACCCGGATGTGGCGCTGGCGGATCAGAAAGAACATGATCTGTTGTGGATCAGGAAAGAGTTTCACAGCATTGACACCGCGCACCCGAAAATCATCGTGCATGGTCATACCCCGGTCGATCAGGCCACGCATTATGGTAACCGGATCAATCTTGATTCCGGCGCGGGATACGGAAAGCCGCTGACGGCTGCGGTCTTTGAAGGCGCAGCTTGTTCTGTGTTGACCGATCAAGGGCGGGTTCCCCTGCTGCCATAATCCCTGACGGAACGTTTCGGTTTTCAGCAGGGCGCATTTTGTGCAGGCTGCAGAAAAATCGAAAGGAAAACCCCATGAGTAAAGACATCGTAATCCTGTCCGGCGCGCGCACGGCCATTGGCACTTTTGGCGGCAGTCTGGCGCAGACACCACCAACCCGATTGGGTGCTGTTGCCGCAAAGGCGGCGATGGCGCGCGCAGGGGTTGAACCGGGTCAGATCAGGCATGTGTTCTTTGGCAATGTCATCAACACAGAACCGCGCGACATGTACCTGAGCCGTGTGGCTGCGATGGAGGCGGGCGTGCCTGATAGCGTGCCTGCAATGAACGTGAACCGTTTGTGTGGCTCTGGCGTGCAGGCGATTGTGTCGGGCGTGCAGGCCCTGATGCTGGGAGATGCAGAGTTTGCGCTGGCCGGGGGCGCAGAGAGCATGTCGCGCGCGCCCTACATAACGCCTGCGGCGCGTTGGGGTCAAAAGATGGGCGATGTGCAATCGCTTGATATGTTGCTGGGGACGCTGAACTGCCCGTTCGGGACCGGGCACATGGGAGTGACTGCAGAGAATGTCGCCGGTGAACATGACGTCAGCCGCGCAGAACAGGATGCGTTTGCGTTGCAAAGCCAACAGCGCGCAGCGGCAGCGATTGCGGCGGGATATTTTGCGGATCAGATCACGCCGGTCGAGGTGAAGGTCAAGCGCGACATGGTGCCGTTTGAGGTGGATGAACATCCCAAGGCGACGACGCTGGAGGCGCTGGCAGGCCTGCGGGCGGTATTCCAGAAGGATGGCAGCGTGACAGCGGGCAATGCGAGCGGCATCAATGATGGTGCAGCGGCTGTTGTCTTGGCGACGGCAGATGCCGCTGAAAAGGCCGGGTTAACGCCCCGCGCACGGATCTTGGGCTATGCCCATGCGGGCGTGCGGCCAGAAGTGATGGGCATTGGGCCAGTGCCAGCGGTTGAGAAGTTGCTGGCCCGGACCGGATTGAAGGCCAGTGACTTCGATGTGATCGAGAGCAATGAGGCGTTCGCATCACAGGCGCTGGCAGTGTCCAAGAAGCTGGGGTTTGATCCTGCAATCGTGAACCCGAACGGGGGTGCGATCGCACTGGGGCATCCGGTGGGGGCAACGGGCGCGATTATTACTGTGAAGGCGCTGTACGAGTTGGAGCGGATTGGCGGCAAGCGCGCGTTGATCACCATGTGTATTGGCGGTGGTCAGGGGATCGCGATGGCGATTGAGCGGATTGCTTGATTGAGAGCGCTGGGGGTTTTGCACCCCCAGACCCCCGCAGAGGTTTATCTGGAAAATTGAAAGAGGATCAGGTCAGCGCGTCGATGAGGGCGATAAGCACGGCAGTGATGCCTGCGCCAGCGATGCCTGACAGGACGTACCAGCGTTTTTGCGGGGGGCGCGGTGCTGCTGGCGGATTACTTTGGCGCAAAAGGGCTGATTCGACGAGGTCGGGCAGGCGTGGCCCAAAGCGGGCAAGGATCATCGCGGTTTTGCCGAAATCGGTGATCACGGCTTGGGGGCCGATGGATTTGGAAATGTAGCTGGTCACGATGGGAGAGGCGACTTCCCAGATGTTGATGTTGGGGTTGAGCGAGCGCGCCACCCCTTCGACGACGACCATGGTGCGTTGCAGGTGGATCAGTTCGGTGCGGGTTTCCATACCAAAGCGTTCAGTGACTTCGAACAGATAGGTGAGCAGGCGCGCCATGGATATCTGGGTGGCGTTCATGCCGAATATCGGTTCGCCAACAGCACGCAGGGCGCGGGCGAATTCTTCGACGTCTTTGTCAGCGGGGACATAGCCCGCTTCAAAATGCACTTTGGCGACACGTTTATAGTCGCGGCGGATGAACCCGTAGAGGATTTCGGCGTAAACACGGCGGGTATATTCGTCGATATAGCCCATTATGCCAAAGTCATAGGCGATGATGTCACCGTTTGCGGCAACCTTGAGGTTGCCTTGGTGCATGTCAGCGTGGAAAAATCCGTCGCGCAGGGCGTGGTTGAGGAAGAGTTGCAGCACGCGGTTGCCAAGCTGTGTGCGGTCATGGCCCGCCGCGTCAATCGCAGCATTGTCGCCCATCGGCACGCCATCCGCCCAGCCCAGTGTCATGACCCGGCGCGCTGAATAGTTCCATTTGATTTCCGGCAGTTGGAAACCTTCATCGTTTTCCGTGTTCGCCGCAAATTCGGAGGCGGAAGCGGATTCGAGGCGTAGATCAAGCTCTCCTCTGACGACACCGTCGAAGTGTTCGATCACTTCCATCGGGCGCAGGCGGCGCGATCCTGGCGCACCAAGTTCGATCAATCGCGCGGCAAAGTAGAATGCGTCGACGTCCTTGTAGAAGGCTTTTTCGATGCCGGGGCGCAGCACCTTTACCGCGACCTCTTCGCCTGTGCTGGCAATGCGCGCTTTGTGAACCTGCGCGATGGAGGCCGCCGCGACAGGTTCGCTGAATTCGGAAAAGATTTCATCAACAGGCCGCCCCAGTTCGCGTTCAACCTCGCGCTTTGCGGCCTCGATTGAGAAAGGCGGCAGCTTATCCTGCAAAACCCGCAATTGCAGGGCCAGTTCATCGCCCACCACATCGGGCCGGGTCGACAGAATTTGCCCGAATTTGATGTAGGCAGGGCCAAGGGCTGTCAGCGCGCGGGGGGCAGGTTCAAGCGACGGATCACCGCGGTAGCCCAGCAATTTGAATGGCACGCTGAACGCACGCGCCAGGATGCGCAAGGCGCGCGGGGCCTCAAACGCATCGAGAACCACATTCATGGCACCGGCGCGTTCTAGCGTCGCGCCCGTGCGGATCAGCCGCCAGATGTTATGCGGGCCGCGCATTATGCGATCTCTTTTCTCATAGCTTCCAACCGGAATGCAGGGCCGCGATACCCATGCTTAGGTTACGGTACTTGGCCTGTTCGAAACCGGCAGCCTTGACCATGCCAAGGAAGGTTTCCTGATCCGGGAAATTACGGATTGATTCCACCAGATATTGATAGCTATCGCGGTCATTGGCGATGACCTGCCCCATGCGCGGGATCACGTTGAAACTGTAGAGGTCGTAGGCTTTTTGCATCATCGGGTTGGGCAGTTGGCTGAATTCCAGCACCATCAGGCGGCCACCGGGACGCAACACGCGGTAAGCCTCATTGAGCGCCTCTTGGGGGCGGGTCACATTCCGGATGCCAAAGCTGATGGTGTAGACGTCGAATGTGTTGTCCTCGAACGGCAGCGCCATCGCATCGCCCACAACCCAGTCAAGGCTGTCTTGCATTTCTGCGGCTTCGGCGCGTTTGCGACCTTCGATCAGCATGTTTTCGGTGAGGTCGCAGACGGTGGCGTGACCGGAGCCTGCGCGTTTCAGGAACTTGAAGGATACGTCACCCGTGCCACCCGCTACATCCAGCAGCTTTTGACC
>JAFMHE010000187.1 GCA_017854675.1 Paracoccaceae bacterium
GCTGCACCCCCGCCCAGATCAATGTCGGCCTGATCATAGTCGAATTCAGCACCGATCACATAACTGCCAAAATCATAGTCATAGCCTGCGTGCAGACCAAAGAGTTCGTTGTTGCCACCCAAGGCCCCTGTTGCGCTGTCGATATCGGCATAGCCGAACTGCAAACCGCTATAGAACCCTGTCCAATCGGTTGAATAGACAGGCGCGGGCGCGGGTGCGATCACTGGGGCCTCGACGATTGCATCGTCAAGATTGCCAGCAAAGGCTGCACCGGCCAATGGTGTGGTCGCAATAAAGGCTGCTGCGGCGAGTTTCGTGAAACGTGTCATTTGACTGCTCCGTTCTGTTAATTTGTTCACCTGTCTGTGTGACAGGACGCCTAGATATACGGTCGAGATCTGGATTGGTTCCAATCAAGCATTGGCGGTGTCAGAGATCGGCGCAAACATGCTGATTTCAACCCGTGGTTGGCGGTTTTCCGCACTGAAATGACAGGTTGGTGACGAAAAAGTGGGCCTGTGGTCGGTGTTTTGCCCCGCAAGGAGGTCGCAAACCGGCCCCGAGGGCGCAAACAGGACAGAATGGCGCGGGTTCCTTTAGCAAAATTTCCTGCAAGGGAGACGCGATTTGAAAGCAGATCTGTGCATCATATCAAGGGTCATCCGTACCATCGGTGCGGAACGGGGACGCGCGGCACGCGGCGCGCCGAGGCAATTTTAAACCGCCCTTCCCTTTGACCCTACACGGAAAATATTGCCATGACAGAAATGACCCCCATCCGCAGCGGACGTGCCGCCCGCCGTGCTGCGCGCGCCAAACCACTGGCAGATCACATGCGCCCCATTCGCCCCGGTATGGAGGGTGGTCGCTATAAACCCCTGACAGATGCGGACATGCTGGCCATCCACCACGCCGCGTTGGACGCGCTTGAGACGATTGGCCTTGCCGATGCGCCCCCTTCCGGTGTGGCCTATCTGACCGGAGCCGGTGCGATTGAGGGCGACGATGGACGTATCCGGTTCCCGCGTGCCTTGGTTGAAGACACGATTGCGCGCGCCAACCGGTCGGTGACTTTATTTGCCCGTGATCCTGCCCATGATATGATATTGTCGGGCGCGCGCGTGCATTACGGCACTGCCGGTGCCGCCGTTCATATGGTCGATGTGGCGGGCAACCAGTACCGTGAATGTGGCGTGCAGGATTTGCACGATGCTGCGCGCATTGTGGACCGGCTTGATAACATCCATTTCCTGCAACGCCCCATGGTCTGCCGCGACATCACCGACAATCTGGAGATGGACCTGAACACGATCTATGCGTGTTGTTCCGGCACCACCAAACATGTCGGCACGTCCTTTACCGATCCGTCCTACGTGGCCCCTGCGCTTGAGATGCTGCACATGATTGCGGGCGGTGAGGACAAGTGGCGCGAGCGGCCTTTTGTGCTGAACTCAAACTGTTTTGTTGTCCCACCGATGAAATTTGCCACTGAATCCTGTCTGGTGATGGAAGAAGTGATCAAGGGCGGTATGCCTGTGTTGCTGTTGTCGGCCGGTATGGCCGGGGCGACAGCGCCCTCAACCGTGGCGGGCGCGATTGTGCAAGCCGTGGCGGAATGTCTGGCCGGTCTGGTTTATGTCAATGCGGTGAAACCGGGGCATCCGGCGGTGTTTGGCACATGGCCCTTCGGGTTGGATTTGCGGTCAGGTGCGATGACGGGTGGCTCTGGCGAACAGGCGTTGCTGACGTCGGGCTGTGCGCAGATGCACAAGTTTTATGATCTGCCCGGCGGCGCTGCTGGCGGGATTGCGGACGCGAAAATGCCTGACATGCAGGCCGGTTGGGAACAGATGTGTTCCAACGTTATGGCCGGCCTTTCGGGGTGTAACATGGTTTTCGAGGCGGCGGGCATGCATGCGTCTTTGCTGGGCTTTTGCCACGAATCGCTGATCATGGGCGACGATCTGATTGGACAGGCGTTGCGTTGCGTCCGCGGGATCGAAGTTAACGAAGAAACGCTGGCGGTGGATCAAATCCGTCAAGTTTGCATGGGCGGTCCGGGTCATTATCTGGGCACCGAACAGACGTTGAGCCGGATGGAAACCGATCATGTGTACCCTAAGCTTGGGGACCGGACATCGCCAAAGGAATGGGCGGAAAAGGGCAAGCCGGTGTTGGTCGACAAAGCTGCGGCGCGCAAGGAAGAGATTTTGAGCGTGCCGTCGAGGGCTGCGTTTGATCCCGTGGTTGATCTGGCCATCCGCGAGAGGTTCAGGATTCATTTGCCGGGGTGAGGTTTTTATTAAGATGAATGGGGGCGCTGCCCCCAAACCCCCGCAGGTATTTGAAGCGAAAAGAACGTGGAGGGTTGCGCAGCAAAGGCGCATTCCTCTGATAGAACCGTTGCCCTTGAGCAAAGGTGGAATCAGCGCGCATCCTCCTAGACAGAAAAAAGGAGAGCTTTCGCCCTCCCTTAGTTTCGCCGTTCAAGCTCAATGTGTTAACCGCTCGGAATTTATTTGCCTGCGGCCTGAACGTCGTCAGGGGGCGAGCGCACCCGCCCCTTGTAGATAGCAAGGCGCGCCAACGCACCCTGCCCTTATTCCATCAGCTACACCCGGACGTCCCGCCGCAGGTGTTACACTTCATACAAGTCCCGTTGCGCACCAGCGTGTAGTTGCCGCATTCGCCGCAGGCTTCGCCTTCATAGCCTTGCATTTTCGCCTTTGTGCGGGCGTCAAGTGTCATGACGCCTGAAGTTGCTGCCGCCGCTGTGCTGGTGGCAATTGCAACCGCTGCGGTGGCCGCTGTCAGGTCAGGGGCCAGTGCCACGTTTCCAGAACCGCCCTGCAGCACGACCAATTCGTGTGGGGGACGGTTGCGCAGGTAGCCGGTTGAGCTGATTTGTCTCAGCACTTCCAATGACTTGCTGGCCGTGGTTTCTGATAATTCGGACACGTTTCCGACTGTTTCCTGCTCGCCCTTGCCCAGATCATCAAAGGTCGCGCCTTCGGGTTTCACGTGAGCGAGGTCGGTGCGGTCAAGATAGGACACCGCCAGTTCGCGGAAGATATAGTCGAGGATCGAGGTCGCGTTTTTGATGCTGTCGTTGCCTTGCACCATGCCTGCGGGCTCGAACTTGGTGAAGGTGAAGGCGTCAACGAACTCCTCCAGTGGCACGCCGTATTGCAGGCCAACAGACACCGCGATGGCAAAGTTGTTCATCATCGCGCGGAAGCCTGCGCCCTCTTTGTGCATGTCGATGAAAATCTCACCGAGCTTGCCATCCTCGTATTCGCCAGTGCGCAGATAGACCTTATGGCCGCCCACGTTGGCTTTTTGGGTGTAGCCCTTGCGGCGCTGGGGCATTTTTTCGCGGTGCGATTTGATGATCTCTCTGACGATGACTTTTTCGATGATTTTTTCAGCCAGAACGACCGCTTTTTCGTGGTTTGACCCGCTCTCGAGGATCTCGGCCGCGTCATCGTCGTCCTCGACCAGTGAGGCCGCCAGAGGCTGGGACAATTTGGAGCCGTCGCGGTAAAGCGCGTTGGCTTTGATGCCCAGCGACCACGACAGCTCGTACGCTTTTTGGCAGTCCTCGATCGTTGCATCATTCGGCATGTTGATCGTCTTGGAGATCGCGCCCGAGATGAAGCTTTGCGCAGCGGCCATCATGTAGATGTGGCTGTTGACCGACAGATACCGTTTGCCCGTCTTGCCGCAGGGGTTGGCGCAATCGAAGATGCTGTAGTGCTCTTCCTTGAGGTGTGGTGCGCCCTCAAGCGTCATGGTGCCGCAGACGTGGTCGTTGGCCGCGTCGATGTCTTTCTTGGAAAAGCCCAAGGATTTCAACAAATCAAACGTCGGATCATTCAGCTTTTCCGTTGGGATGCCAAGGACTTGGGTGCAGAATTCCTCTCCCAGCGTCCATTGGTTGAACACAAAACGGATGTCGAAGGCTTGCGCGAGTGCCGCGTCCACTTTGGCCAGTTCATTGGGGCCAAACCCGTGACCCATCAACGTGGTGTGGTTAATGCCCGGTGCGTTGCCGATGGTGCCGTGGCCGACAGCATAGCCGACGATCTCTTCGATCTGGGCAGAGCCGTAGCCTTGCTTTTCGAGGGCTGCTGGAACGGATTGGTTGATGATTTTGAAGTAACCGCCGCCGGCGAGTTTCTTGAATTTCACCAGCGCAAAGTCAGGCTCTATCCCTGTGGTGTCGCAATCCATGACCAGACCGATGGTGCCTGTGGGCGCGATGACAGAGACTTGGGCGTTGCGGAAACCGTACTGTTCGCCGAGCTTCAGCGCCTCGTCCCAGCAGGACATGGCCACATCGACCAGACCCGGCTGCGGGCAGTTTTCGTGGTCCAGCGGGACCGGCTTGATGGCGAGTTTCTCATAGCCATTTGCGTTGCCATAAGCAGCGTTACGGTGGTTGCGGATCACGCGTTGCATGTGGTCTGCGTTCTTGGTGTAGCCGGGGAATGCGCCCAGTTCGCCCGCGATTTCGGCGGATGTGGCATAAGAAACGCCGGTCATGATCGCCGTGAGGGCACCGCATAATGCGCGGCCTTCTGCGCTGTCATAGGAATGGCCCATGTTCATCAGCAAGCCGCCGATGTTTGCATAGCCAAGGCCCAGCGTGCGGAAGTCGTAGGAACGTTGGGCGATTTCCTTAGAGGGAAACTGCGCCATCATCACCGAGATTTCCAGCGTCACGGTCCAAAGGCGGGAGGCGTGCATGTAGTCTTCGACGTTGAATTCGCCGTCGTTCAGAAACGTCAGCAGGTTCATCGAGGCGAGGTTACAGGCCGTGTCATCAAGGAACATGTATTCGGAACACGGGTTTGAGCCACGGATCGCGCCGTCTTCGGGGCATGTGTGCCAATCGTTAACCGTATCGTGGTACTGGATACCCGGATCGGCGCAGGCCCATGCGGCGTGGCCGACTTGTTCCCACAGGTCACGGGCGCGGATGGTCTTTGCGACCCGGCCTGTGACGCGGTCCAGCAGTTCCCAATCCGCGTCTTTTTCGACGGCTGTGAGGAATGCGTTGGTGACGCGGATGGAGTTGTTGGAGTTCTGGCCGGAGACGGAGTTGTAAGCCTCAGAGTCCCAATCCGTGTCATAGGTCGGGAATTCGATGGATGTGTGGCCCTGCTTTGCGTAATCCAGCACCCGCTTGACGTATGTCTCGGGGATCATGACCTTTTTGGCCTCGCGGATCGCCTGTTTCAACTGGTCGTTCTTGGCGGGGTCGTAAGCATCTTCGGCAACGCCGTCCCAGCCTTTGATTGCGGCAAACAAGAGGTTCAGCTTTTGCTCGTGCATTTTGGAGCCTGCGACGATGGACGCCACTTTCTGCTCTTCGAGCACCTTCCAGTTGATGAAATCTTCGATATCGGGGTGATCGGCGTCGACGATGACCATTTTGGCCGCGCGGCGCGTGGTGCCCCCTGATTTGATCGCGCCCGCAGCACGGTCACCGATTTTCAGGAAGCCCATGAGACCAGAGGATTTACCGCCGCCCGAGAGGGATTCGCCCGCCCCGCGCAGGCTTGAGAAGTTAGTGCCAGTGCCGGAACCGTACTTGAACAAACGCGCCTCACGGACCCAAAGGTCCATGATGCCGCCATCGCCGACCAGATCGTCGGCAACCGATTGGATAAAGCAGGCATGCGGCTGCGGGTGTTCGTAGGAAGATGTGGAGCGGGTCAGTTTCTGGGTTTTGTAATCAACGTAATAGTGGCCTTGCGCCGGGCCGTTGACGCCGTAGGCCCAGTGCAAACCGGTGTTGAACCACTGCGGAGAATTCGGTGCGGCACGCTGCGAGGCAAGCATGTGGCGCATTTCGTCGTAATAGGCAGCCGCGTCTTCTTCGGTGGTGAAATAGCCACCTTTCCAGCCCCAATAGGCCCATGCACCAGCAAGGCGGTCAAAGACTTGTTTGGAAGATGTTTCGCCGCCCATCTGCGCATCATCTGTGGGGACAGAGCGCCACAGGAACTCTGGCACGCCTTTTTCTTTCACCTTTTTGGTGGCGGATGGCACGCCCGCTTTGCGGAAATATTTCTGCGCGATAACGTCGCTTGCCACCTGGCTCCAGCTGGAGGGGACTTCTACGTCGTCAAGTTTGAACACCACGGAACCATCGGGGTTCCGGATCTCGGACACTGTTGTAATGAAATCCAGGTCTGCATACGCATCCTGTCCGGCCATTGTAAATTTACGTTCAATTTTCATTATCGCTGCCTCGCGTTCGTTTTAATAACCATGAGACCGCCATTATTCCCGGCGGTCTCAGCCCTCGTTTTCGCTGCGCACAAATCCATTCACCCGCGGAAAGTTAATCCCTCGGCCAATAGGTAGCTTTTGACATTATTCTTTGTCTCTCGCCTGTCATGTGCCCCGGTATGCCCTTGAGTGTAGCTCACTACATCTTGTGGCACGACCATCTGCCTCCACAATCTGGCGTATGTGCCCCTATTGGGTCAACGCATTTTTGCCTGAATTTCTGAAATGTTGCGGTTGACCCCGGCCTTCATTTTTGGGTGGCCACACCACATCTGATTCAAGGGGTTAATATCCCCAAACGGGATCTCGCGGTGCGTGCCGACCTTGGGACAAAATTTGTGATAGCAGAGGCATGTTTATGCGTCGGACCTCACATTCTGCTTGAAGTTGTCCACAAGGCCGCTGTGGATAACCTCACGAAAAACCAGCAGGCGAGGCACCGCATTTTTTTTGGGCCACATTCACGAAAATGCAACAGTTCGGAATTTTGACCTAAGCGATTCGGCCAAAAACCACGCCTCAAATCGCCTATATTGGTGTAAAAGTTGCTGTACACACCAGATGTAGCGCAGACGTGGTGGACGCCGTCTACATCCACGTCGCGCATGCAGGCAAACAGACGACTGACCATTCTCTTGGCCGCGAAAGTTATCCACAGGGGAATGGTCTATTCTTGATATGATGAAAGTGGTCGGAGCGAGAGGATTCGAACCTCCGACCCCCTGTACCCAAAACAGGTGCGCTACCAGGCTGCGCCACGCTCCGACTTGGTCTCTTTAGCCAAGGTTGGATTGAATGAAAAGCCCTAGATTTAGACTA
>JAFMHE010000188.1 GCA_017854675.1 Paracoccaceae bacterium
CTGTCGGGGGCCAACAAGGTTCTGAAAACAGAGCTGCGTAAGCCATTCTGGGAAGGCTCGGACCGCCAGATTTCCTGAATGCTGGCTCTAGATAGCACGCCCGTCCAGCAATTCGGCTAATATCGGGTTAGGGAACCTGCGGGTGATGGTCACGGCAAAAAAGGTCTCTCCGATACCGGGTAGCCTGTCGACTTCGATCAAACGCCCGCTGGTCAATTCATCCTGCACAACGATGGGCGGCAGCACGGCAAGGCCAACACCCTCGCGCGCCAACAAACGCATCATCGCCATATCGTCGACTTCGGCAGCGATCTGTGGCCTGAGCCCCAGACGGTCGAGCCAGGCATCAAAACCGATGCGAATACCAGTGTCCGACGTCGGCAGGATAAGCGGCTGGGTCTTTAACAGTTCCACCACATCAGACGTTTCTTTCAAAAGCGCGGCGGTGCCGACAAGGCTGACGGGCTGCTCTGACAACCGGTGCGATACAAAAGGCGTCACCGCGTCGCGCGCAGGCGGTTGGTTGATCAGGACAACATCAAGGTTCTGCGCCTCAAGCGATTGCAGCAATTCGGCACTGCGGCCAGATCGCAGCACAATCTCGACATCCGCTCTGGCAAATATGGGCCGCAGGAATTCCATCTGAAAGTTGCGCGACAGCGTTGCCAGCGCACCCACACGTATCGCCTGACGGCCCCGTCCCTTATCTTGCAACGTACCAATCAATTCGCGTCCGGCGGCAAATATCGCATCCGCATAGTCAAGCGCGATCCGGCCCGCTTCTGTCAGGATCAACTGGCGACCGCGCCGTTCAAACAGGTCATGCCCCAAATGGGCCTCAAGCTGTTTGATTTGAACGGAAACTGCCGATTGCGACAGGTTCAACCGCTCAGCGGTGCGGGTCAGGTTGCCATCATGGGCGACGGCCCAGAAATACCGAAGATGGTGATAATTGAATTCGCTCATGCATTCATTAAACAGAATGGCCAGCTTCAAACAACGCATTTTCTGATGCATGGTGTGGGGTGCGCATCCCCATCCGGCGCGTTCAGACCAATAGCGTCAACTCAACTGAAACTGGCGTCTGTATTCAGATGGGGCCACCCGCAGCACACGCAAAAAGGCGCGCCGCATGCGTTCGTCATCCTGAAAGCCGCATTTGACGGCAATACCTTTGATACCCAAGTCCGAGGTCGCCAAAAGATCGCGCGCGGCATCAACGCGGATCGCCTCGACCGCCTTTGCAGGCGAAACCCCCATTGCATCTGTGTACTTGCGCGAGAAATTGCGGGAACTCATGCCGCATTGATCCGCCATATCATCCACCATGATCGGGTCCTGCAGGTTATCGCGCACCCATTCATGCAACCGCGCAAAACGCCCTTCGGTGTCACGCGCCTGCCTGTCCAATTCCCCGCTGAATTGCGACTGGCCGCCCGACCGAACCATCGGCGTCACCAGCGAGCGCGCCATTTCGATCGCTGCGGGTTTGCCCAAATCCTCTTCGACGATTGCCAGTGCCATATCAATGCCCGCAGTAATCCCCGCTGACGTCCATATATGACCGTCCTTGATGTAGATCGGGTCGACTTCGACATTTACCGCCGGATATTGCCGCGCCAGTTGCGCGCAGTCTTCCCAATGTGTGACCGCCCGGCGCCCGTCCAGCAAGCCAGCCGCCGCAAGTACCAAGGCGCCCGAACAAACCGAACAGACCCGCGTAGATCGCGCCGCCAGAACCTTGATCTGCTCGATAAACGGCTTGTCAGCCGCTGCCGCATTCGCGCCGTCACCCCCAATCACGATCAGCGTGTGGATTTCGGTATTGCGGTGCCTATCAAACCAATCGGCAAGGGGGTCACTGCCAATCTGCAGAACGGTATTCGTCTTGGTCTGCCCTCCCTCCGCCGAAACAACAAAGGTCTTGTAAGCCGCCGGAGGGCGGGCATTTTTGCGCGCATGGCTGAAAACCTGAAGCGGACCGACGAGATCAAGGAGCACGATATCTGGATATATGACGAACAGGACATTCCGTTCGTCTAAAAGATCGTCAGGTGATTTGGCAGAATAAGAGGTCATCTTGTCATTCATGCCAAGTTTAAACTGGGTAGTCTACCTTTTAACCCACGTGGAAAAGGAGAGAGACATGTTGGACTTAAAACCGAACTGTGAATGTTGCGACACTGATTTGGGACCAGACAGCAAGGACGCCCGAACATGTTCGTTTGAATGCACGTTCTGCAAGGAATGCGCAGAGACGCGGTTCGGTAATGTCTGCCCGAACTGTGGCGGAGAGCTTTTGCGCCGCCCGATCCGCCCCGAGAAACATCTGGCGAAATTTCCGGCGTCTACAGAACGCTTTATGAAAGCGCATCCAGAATGCGCAGACCTTCAATCCTAGAACGCAGGAACACATCATGAGAACACTTGGCGCATTCGTTTTTCCCGGATTTGAAACCCTCGACTATTTCGGGCCAATCGAGATGCTTGGCGGTTTGAGCGCAGAAATCGAAGTCATCACCGTCGCAAAAGGCCGCGACCCCGTCCCAAGCGTTCACGGCCAAAAGATCGTGATCGACAAGACCATAGCAGACAAGAACGACTACGATCTGCTGTTCATTCCCGGCGGTGATGCCGCGCTAAGCGAAGGCAAAGACCCTGAATTGATCGCTTGGATACAAGACGCCTCGGCTAATGCGGAACGGGTGTTGGCCGTGTGCACTGGCACGGTTCTATTGGGGATGGCGGGCGTTCTGGATGGCCGCAAAGCGACGACAAACAAGTTGGACTTTAACAATACCGTACACCTCGCCCCGCAGGTCGAGTGGGTCAAACAGGCAAGGTGGGTGGAGGATGGCAAGTTTTTTACGTCATCGGGCGTATCTGCCGGTATCGACATGTCGCTGGCCGTTCTTGCAGACCTGTTCGGCCATGACGTCGCCGAAGAAATGGCAAGGTCATGTGAATACGAATGGCATCAGGACGCAAATTGGGATCCTTTTGCCAAATTAGCAGGACTGGTCTGAATTGATCAGGCAGGTGTCTTGAAAACCGGATGGCACCGACCCGTCGCGGCGGTCATTCCTGCATCACCGCGAAGACGGCAACAGGACCGGAAATGCCGTCAAATTTCACATCACCTAAGGGCTTGCAGGATAAATTGTCACCGACAGCGGCCCGCGTTGCCGCGTCAACCAGAATGGGTTGGGACGCCTTTTTGGTATGACCCTCAAGCCGCGAGGCAAGGTTCACTTTATCACCGATGCAGGTGTATGTGGCCCGCTGCTGCGTGCCTGCAAAACCCGCCACCACTTCACCGGTCGCAATACCGATCCCAAGGCGAAGCTCGGGTTTCTGAAAGGCGTTCTGCTCAAGATTGAATTGCGTGATGATGGCCTGCATGTCCTGGGCCGCTGCAACGGCGCTGGCTGCCGGATTGTCCAAAGGTTGCGGCGCACCGAATAAAACCATCAACCCGTCGCCGATCATCAATGTGACAATGCCGCCGTGCTGGTCAATCGCTTCGAACATCAAGGTGTAATAGATGTTGAGCAGTTCAATCGTGTCTTCGGGTGATTGCCGCTCGGATATCGTGGTGAACCCGCGAATGTCGCAAAACAGGATTGAGGCATGGACCCTGCGCCCGCCCAACTTGAAACCGCTTTCCTGCATATCCTGCACAACTTCGCTGGTCGCAAACCGGCGCAGCATCGTCTTTTGTTCATCGCGCAACCGCTTTTTCTCAAGGCTCGAGCCGAGTCGCGCGCGCAGCAATACCGGATTGACGGGCTTGGGCAGATAATCCTCAGCGCCCAAGTCGATGCAGCGCACAACATTTTCCACCCCCTCCACAGAAGAGGTGACAATGACCGGCATGTCCTGCAGGGACGGCGCGCGGCTGATCGCTTCAAGCACCTCGAACCCGTCCATTACGGGCATCTCGATATCCAGCAGCATCAGGTCATACGACCCCTTGCCCAGCATCTCCATCGCTGCGCGTCCGTTTTCAGCGACTGCCGCCTCATAGCCCAGCAGCTCGACACTGCGCGACAACAGCAGCCGGTTAACGCGGTTGTCATCGACAATCAGCAAACGCGCCTTGGGCTCAGCCATTTTGCAGACCTTTCAGCGCGTCTGCGGTGCGTTCAAACTCCGCCTCTAACTGCGTCACAAGTTCCCGCACCTCGGGCGTGTTTTGCGCCGTTTCCATCAACTCAAGGGCGCGCGCCTGGGTGGCAAGGGCATCTGCGCCGAAAACCTGTGCGTTTGATTTCAACGAATGCGCCGCACGTCTGAAACCGTCGGCATCCCCGGCTGCCAACGCAGTGTCTATTTCCGCAAACATGCCCGGTGCTTCTTCCAGAAAGGCCGTGACCAATTCCACGACGAACTCGGCACCTGCCGCGTCTTTCAACTCATCGTAAACCGCTTTGTTGATCACTTTGTCTGTCATGTTGTCTTTCCTTTGCGCAGCGGCACCAGTTTTAACGCTTCGATCAGAACCGGCACGCGAATGGGCTTTGCGATATAATCATCCATCCCCGCCTCAAGACACATCTCGCGGTCGCCTTGCATGGCGTTCGCAGTCATGGCGATGATCCGGGGGCGGTCTTGGGGGGTCTTGTTTTCCGTGATCCGGCGTGATGCCTCCAACCCGTCCATTTCAGGCATTTGCACGTCCATCAGAACCACATCATAGGTTTGCCGCGTGACGCTTTCGACCGCCTCGGCACCGTTGCTGGCAAGGTCCGCGCGATAGCCCATCTGTTCGAGCAGACGCAGGGCAAGTTTCTGGTTCACCAGATTGTCCTCTGCCAAAAGGATGCGCAGCGGGTGCGTCTCGGCCAGCTTCGGTTTGGCCTGCGATTTCTCCATTTGGGGCGCCACGTTCTGGCCTGTGTCCTTGGGTGCAAATACTGTGACCAACGTGTCGAACAACTGCGATTGGCGCAGGGGTTTGGCAAGGTAGGCGTCAAATACGTCCGCCTGCGCCTGCCCTTCTCGCAGCCCTAAAGAACTGAAAAGGATCAAGGGCAATGTCGCGTTGATCTTGCGCAATTCATCCGCCAACGCGCGACCATCCATCTGCGGCATGTGCATGTCCAGAATGGCGATGTCGAAACGCTCTCCTGCCCGCACCCAGTCCAGCGCCTCTTGGGGCAATTCGGTGTCGCGCGCCAGCATGCCCCATTTGCCGGTTTGCAGTTTCAGGATTTTGCGGTTGGTGGCGTTGTCATCGACGATCAGCACCCGTTTGCCCCGCAGTTCATTCTGCTCTCCGACCAGATCACGCACCGGGGTTCGCGGCAGATCAGCCGCCCGCGCCTGCAACGTGAACCGGAAGGTAGACCCCATGCCCAACCCCGCACTTTCGGCCGTCATCGTGCCGCCCATCAGTTCCGCCAGCTTTTTGGAGATCGCAAGGCCAAGGCCCGTGCCACCGTATTTGCGGGTCGTCGAACTGTCGGCCTGACTGAACGACTGAAACAACCGCTGCATTCCTTCGGGCGACAGACCAATGCCCGTGTCACGCACGGTAAAGACCAATTCCAACTGATCACCCTGTGCGGGTACGGCAGCGACGGACAGGACCACTTCGCCGCTGTCGGTGAATTTAACCGCATTCGACAGCAGATTTAGCAGGATCTGGCGCAGCCGCGTCAAATCAGTGCTGACCGCCAAAGGTACGGTATCGTCATACACATAAGCCAAATCCAAGTATTTTTCCGCCGCGCGGGAACTCACAAGATCAAGAGCGGATTCGATGCAGTCGCGCAGATCGACAGGGGCGGTTTCGATGTCCATCTGGCCCGCCTCGATCTTGGAAAAATCAAGAATTTCGTTGATGATTCCCAAAAGCGCATCGCCGCTTGTGCGGATGGTTTCGGCATAATCCAACTGCTCGGGGTTCAGGGGTGTGTCCATCAACAACCCACTCATCCCGATCACGGCGTTCATCGGCGTGCGGATCTCGTGGCTCATGGTGGCAAGGAAGGCGCTTTTGGCCTCGTTGGCCTTTTCGGCGGCAGCACGGGCATCTTTTGCATCGCGGAACAGACGCACGTTTTCAACGGCGATGACGGCTTGATCGCAGAAAGAATGGGCCAGTTCGATCTCTTCGGGGCTGAAGGCACGCGCGGCCTTAGTACGGGTAAAGATCAGAACGCCAACGCAATTCTGGTCCCGCATCATCGGCAGGAAGATTGCGGATTTCATCCCGAACTTTGGCACAGTATCTATTTCGTGTTTTGGCAAATCCGCCACAGAAAAATCGGGAACATGGATCATCTCGCCAGTACCGATCACGCGAGAAGGGTAGTTCAAATCTGGGTCGATCCTGACTGGCGTCGGATCCAACGTCATATGAGCATTGTACTCAGCCATGATACCAGCTTGCGGGATGAAGTGGTCACCGTCCCGCATCATAACAGCCGCGGCATCACAGTCGAGCAATCTCACCCCAGCATCAGCAATGGCCATAAATACTGGTTGGGCATCCTCTTGCGCACCACTGATGACCCGCAAGATGTCCGCACTGGCAGTCTGGCGTACAAGCGCGGTTTGGGTTTCGTTGAACAGCCGCGCGTTCTGGATGGCGATTACAGCTTGGTCGGCAAAGCTTTCGAGCAAGGCAATTTGGTCTGGTGTAAAAGGCCGCACCTCGCGACGATAAAGCGCGATATTACCGATCCCCAAGCCCTTGTGCACAAGAGGAATCGCCAGAAACGTGCGGATATTTTCAGCCCTCGAGGTGGCAATCAATGCGTCGTTCGCCAGATAGCGCGGCGTCGCAAACTGGTCTTCCACGTGCATCGGCCGCATCTGAACAATCGCCTCGGTCGTGGTCATATTTGAGGCCAGCGACCACTTTGTTTCCCCCACCTTGAGATGCGTGAGCGGTTCACCCCAATGCGCGACCAATGTTGCGTTCAGCCGGTCATCATCGACAAGGTTCATGCTGGCCATTGGTGCATCACAAAGCTGCGCGGCGCGGCTTAGGATCGCCTCAAACACCGGCGTCAGATCAGATTGCGTTTCGCTGACCACCCGCAAGATTTCGGCACT
>JAFMHE010000011.1:0-9402 GCA_017854675.1 Paracoccaceae bacterium
CCGCGTGGGAAAATGCGCTGGCGTCAATCCATTCGTCGGGCGGTTCACATGACGGACCAGCGGAATATGCGCGGGCGTTCTCAAGGTTGGAGAACCATTATTTCACCAATGCAGGGTTCCTAGAGTTTGACGGCCAGATCCTGAAAAACATGGACCGGATCAAACATATTCCGGGGACCATTGTGCAGGGGCGTTATGATATGATCTGCCCACCAACAAGCGCCTATGCGCTGGCAAAGAATTGGCCGAACGCGGAGCTGAAGATGGTGCGCAACGCAGGGCATGCGTTGTCGGAACCGGGGATCAGCGCGGAACTGGTGCGGTCGATGGACAGGATCGCCGCGCAATGAAAAACGGTCGCGGACATATCGACCGGCGTGCGTTGTTTTCCAGCGCTGCTGCGGCTGCGCTATTGGCGGCGTCTGGTGTTTCGGCGGCGGGCGCGCCTGTGCGCGGCGGTCGTTTGCGAATGGCCCTGTCAGGTGCGGCACGGTCGGATGATTGGCGCCAGGGTGATGGGCTGTTCATGCAGGTTGCCCGGCAAGGGTTGGTGTTCGATACGCTGACCGAGGTGGCCGCAGACGGCACGTTGCGCGCCGAACTGGCCACGTCTTGGCGGGCACAAGAAGGTGGTCGCGTCTGGCAGTTTGATCTGCGTCCCGACGTGGCGTTTCACGATGGCGCGCGATTTAGGGCCGAAGATGTCGTTGCCAGCCTTGCACCGCTTGTTGCGGGTCAGGTTGAGGCGCTTGGAGCCCTGAGCGTTGAGGTGCGTTTCGCGCAGCCGATGCGGGATTTGCCATTGGTTCTGTCGCAGCCTGAGTTTGTTATTCGTGCCGCGCATGATCTGGACGGTGCTGTCGGGACGGGGATGTACCGCGTACGCCAGTTTGATCCGGGCCAGCGGCTGCTGACGGAACGTGTCAGCACGCATTACAAGGACGGCACTGCCGGTTGGTTTGACGAGGTGGAGCTGACCTCAATCCCGTCAGAGCAGGTGCGCGGTCAGGCGCTGGGCGCGTATATGGTGGATGCCGCTGACATTCAAGACTCGGGTGTCGTTGGGGGTCTGCCTGATGTGACGCTGTTGCCGACACGTACGCGCCCCAGCTTTGCGGTGCTCAGCGAAGTGGCACAGCCCGCGCGTATTTCTGCGCTGCGTCCGCTCGACAATCTGCGCGCCGCAGAGCGGTGGTGGTTTGCACAAAGCTGATTTCAGGAAAGTACACGATGAGCAAAAGCATGAAGCGGGTTCAGGCGGCAATTGAGGCGGCTGGTTTGGGGACGGAGATACATGTGTTGCCTGACAGTGCGCGCACTGCGGCCGATGCGGCGCATGCCTGCAAATGCGACGTTGCTCAGATCGCCAAGTCGATGATTTTCGAGGGTCAAGAGACCGGAAAGCTGCGGTTGTTGTTGGTCAGTGGCGCGCATGATGCTGATCTTGAACTGGCAAAGGCTGCAGTGGGTGAGCCGTTGATCCGCGCAGATGCAAAGCGGGTGCGCAGTGAAACGGGGTTTGCCATTGGCGGCGTGTCACCCATCGGGCATCTGAACGAGATTGACACATGGATGGACCGCAGTTTGCTGTCCTATGACGTAGTTTGGGGCGCTGCCGGTGCGCCGCATGCGGTTTTTCCGATTGCACCACAAGACCTGCAACGCATCACCGGCGCGCAGGTCGTCGATATCCACTAGGGTCGACATCTACTAAAGAACGAAAACGCCCCAGCACCAGATCATCGCCAGATACGTCAGTTGATGTGCCAGTTGGTCCGCCCCGAACGCCCGCCAATAGCTGGCATCGGCGGGGGTATTGCCGACCTTGTCGGAATGGCGACCTTTGATCCAGTCGATGTGATAATGCACTACCATTTCCACCAAACAGAGCAGAAATGTGAATGCAAGCGGCACGCCGACTGCGGTAAACGCGATGACCGAAAGCAACGCATGCAGGCCCGCATGCTCTGCGCGGCCCAGATGAACATACCTGTCACGACCGCCCAGCATACGGGGGGTTTGCAGGAAGAAATCCGCAAAAAGATGCTTTACCTGAAGCAAGGCAAGCAAGATCAGCGCGGTTTGCAACGCTGCTGGCATAAAGGGCACTCCGTAATTTCTTTAACTTATCGCTTAGTCTGCTAGCAGCAAATCATTTGATTTTGAAGTATAGTGCTTGTTAAGCATATGCTGACCAGTATTTTAACCCGAATTTGGGGTGCTTTTTTATCGAACGTTCACTTTTTGCTTTTATCTGGAAGTATTCAAAACGCGATCAAATGGTTTTGCTGGCTGTAACAGTAACCTTGTTCCCGTTGTTATACCTCACGCTTGAACTGCCGAAACGTATCGTAAATGACGCGATTGGCGCGCAGGATAATGTCGTTTCTGTCTACGGGTTCGACATGGACCGCATCAACTTTTTGTTCTTGTTGTGTGGGTTGTTCCTGTTGTCCGTTTTGCTGCACGGCATCATGAAAATGCGCATCAATACGATGAAAGGTGTGTTGTCCGAACGGCTGTTGCGACGGCTGCGGTACACGTTGATTTCGCGCATCCTGCGGTTCCCTGCGCCGTATTTTGAACGCACCAGCCAAGGTGAGCTGGTGTCGATGGTCACATCGGAATCCGAACCAATGGGCGGCCTGATGGGCGACGCTGTGGCGCAACCTGTCCTGCAAGCGGGTCAGATGCTGACGATTCTGGCGTTCCTGTTTTTGCAAAGCTTTGCCTTTGGCCTAGCGGCATGCGCCTTGATCCCGTTGCAGGCGTGGCTGATCCCGCGCTTGCAAAAGCAGATCAACCTGCTGAATAAAAAGCGCGTCGTTCAGGTGCGCGCGCTTGCCGCCGAGATCGGGGAAGGGGCCGCCGGGGCCAGCACCCTGCGCACAAACGGGGGATGGCGCTACCGGATGGCGATGATCTCTGCGCGGCTTGGCACATTGTATGAACTGCGGTTCGATATCTTCCAGCGCAAGTTCTTTATGAAATTTGCCAACAACTTTATCGGTCAGCTGACGCCATTCTTTTTCTATGCCATCGGCGGTTATCTTGCGATCAACGGCGAGATCACTGTTGGCGCGCTCGTTGCTGCACTTGCGGCGTACAAAGACCTTGCAAGCCCTTGGAAAGAGCTGCTCGCCTATTACAACCAGAGCCAGGACATGTCCTTGCGGTGGGAAACGATCACAGAGCGTTTTGCGCCAGCGGGTATGATCGACGAGGCGTTGTTTGAAACGGCGCCTGACACCCTGCCGCATCTTAGGGGTGACATTGAACTGCGTGATGTCAGTGTACAGGATTCCGATGGTAACATCGTTCTGGATGATATTTCCGCGACGTTCGAAGCCGGTAAAATGATCGCAATCACGGCGCCCAGTGATGAAGACCGCCGCGCCTTGGCGGAGGTGCTGACACGTGAAGTCACGCCAGTATCGGGCAAGGTGACACTGGCCGGTCAAGACATCACCAAGCTGCATCAGGCGACCATTGCCAAGCGGATCGGGCATGCCACATCCCGCCCGGTCATGTTCCTTGGCAGTTTTGGTGACAACGTTGTGCTGCCGTTGCGGTTGCGCCCTGACAGTGACGGAAGGTTAACCCCGCTTGGCAGCGAGAGCGCGCGCGCCGGCAACAGCCCTGACTCGCTGGATGCGAATTGGGTTGATATTTCCGATGATGAAACGGACGAAACCGCTGATCTGCGCGCGTGGTGGTTAAGTCTTGTCAAAGGGATGGGCATTGACGACACCCTGTTCCGGCGGGGAATCGAGCAACGGCTTGACCCTGAAACCCACGGTGCGCTGGCAGATGCGCTGGTGGCGCTGCGCCCCACGGTTGAGGCGGCAGTGCGCAAGGCCGGGTTACACGATCAGGTGCATTTCTTTGACATCGAGACATACAACCCGACCCTGCCTGTGGCCGAAAACCTGATTTTCGCCACGCCGCTACAACACATGACACCGGATTTGCTGCGCCAGCAGGCTGATTTTCTGGAGCTGTTGGCATCGCTGGACATCGAAAACAATCTGTTGGAGCTGGCCGTTGATATGGTCGATTTGCTGCGCCAGATTTTTGGTATGGACGGCACCGATCACCCGATGTTCCGCAAGCTGGGATTGGATGTCACCACGTTTGAAAACGCTGCTGCCGTAATGCCAGAGCTGCAAAATGGCGCTGAACTGACCCAGCAGGAAAAGGTTCACATGCTGGCCGTACCCTTTGCCATTTCGGCGGAAAAACTGGGCGCTGCCTTTCCCGAGGATATCGTGCACCGCGTGCTGCAAATCCGTCAGGCGCATGGTCCGGCACTTCAGGCCAGTATGGAGGGTCTGTTCAGCCCGATTTCTGCGGACAAACCTGTGGCCGGACTGTCGGTTCTGGAAAACGCGCTGTTCGGCAAAATTGCAGAACAAAGCGGCAAACAAAACGACGCGCTGCGTGATCTGATCAACGACGTGCTGCACGAGGCAGGGCTGGATGGTCTGGTGCTGGACCTGATATTCGATATGCCGCTGACGTTGGGCGGGTCGAACCTGCCTGCATCGCTGACAGAACCACTGGCGGTCAGCCGCGCCACGATCAAGCGGCCAGATATCCTTGTGCTCGATTCCGTATTGTCGAGTTACGACAAGGATGTGCGCGAGGGGCTGGCCGCGAAACTGCGTGTGTTGCTGCCCGACACGACGATCATTTGTCTTGAGGCAAGTTTTGCGAGTGCTGCCGGGTTTGATGTTCAGTTTGCGATGCAGAACGGGCGGATTTCCAACGTCGATGGTGGTTTCAGCGCCGACGAGGACAGCAAAGTCAGCGCTGATCTGGCCCGCAAGTTGAGCGCGTTGCAGGACACGGACCTTTTCTCGGGGCTGGCGCGCAAACAGTTGCGACTGCTGGCCTTTGGTGCGCGTTGGTACAAGGCCGAGGCGGGGGAATATGTGTTCCACAAGGACGATGATCCCAGTAGCGGTGCCTATCTGGTGGTATCGGGTGAGGCCGATCTGTTGCTGCCGGTCGAGGGCAAGGATGATCTGCTGATCACAACCTCTGGCCCCGGCAAGCTGGTGGGTGAACTGGGTCTGATCCGCAATGTGCCCCGTGCGCTGGATATGCGCGCCAAGACGGATTTGACCTGTTTGCGCATCGGTGCCGAGGAATTCCTTGACGTCGTCGGGACAGATGCGCGCACTGCCTACAAGCTGTTGCAGGTGGTCGCGGGTTACGTCACAAACTAGCCTTTGTGGCCCGCGAAGGTGCGCAATGTGATGCCTGCGCTCTCTAGCTCGTTTCGCACTGACGCGGCGATCTGGACCGCCTCGGCGGTGTCGCCGTGCAGGCAGATCGTGTCGATTTGTGTCTCGATCCGCTTGCCGCTTTCGGTGATGATGGCGCCTGCTTGGACCATGTCCACCATGCGTTTGCCTGCAAGTGCGGCGTCATGGATCACCGCACCGGGCAGCGACCGGTCGACCAGCGTGGCGTCATCGTTATAGGCGCGGTCGGCGAATATCTCTCCGGCCCATTTGCAACCCAGCTTTTTCACCGCGTCTTGCTGCGCTGTCGCGGCCAGAACCATGACGATCAGATCGGGCGCGACGCTCAGCGCTGCTTCGTACAGATCGCGGGCCATATTTTCGTCCTCGGACGACATGTTCGACACTGCGCCGTGCAGTTTCAGGTGCCGGACCTCTGCGCCCACACTGCGCGCCATGCCGATATGGGCGGCCACTTGATAGCGGATCTGGTTTTGCAGTGTGGCGCGCGGAATGTTCAGCCGGTTGCGGCCAAAGCCCGCCAGATCCATGAAACCCGGATGCGCGCCGATGCCGACACCGTTTTTATGCGCAAGCGCCATGGTTGCGGCCATCACATCGGCGTCACCGGCATGACCACCGCAGGCGATATTTGCGGATGTCACGATGTTCAGCAGTGCTGCGTCATCGCCCATGGTCCATGGGCCAAAGCTTTCGCCCATATCGGCATTCAGATCGACAGATTTCATGGCTTTTGTCCTTTCTCAAAAGGGTTCGTGGATGCCGATACGGCCCCGCTGATCAACTGGTAGCTCAGCAGATCACGGATGCGCGCAGGGTCACGGACCAGGGGTGTAACGCGGGACTTGAGGGATTTCAGGTCCGCAAGATACCGGTTTTGCACGGCCACTGCCGCGTCCATTTCCAAGAACTCAAACGTCAGGGGTGCGCCGGTTTGCGCCTGTGCAGCGCGTGGCAGATCGCAGGGCAGGACGGACCCGATGCGGGGATAGCCGCCCGTTGTCTGGCATTCAAACATCAACACATAAGGCGCACCGTCACCGGAAATCTGGATGTCTCCGGGCACCACCACTTCGGACACGATGCTAAGCTGGCCAGCTGTATTGAACCCCTCGCCATCGAAATCCATGCGGATGCCCATGCGGTTGGCACGCGCGTCGCGGCGAAACGCTGTCCGGGTGAAACGGTCAAAACTGTCCTCAGAAAAGGACGCGGTCTGCATCGACGCGACAAACCGTAGTTTGCCGCCACCAAAGCGGTCGCCTTTGGACAGGGTCATCGCAACCTCGGTGCCCTTGTCCGGACCGATGGGTAATATGTCACCCGCGTTCAGCAGACCGCCAATGCCGCCTGCCAGATGACTGGCGCGCGATCCCATGACGGTTGGCGTCGCGAACCCGCCGCCCACGTGCAGATACCCGTAAGTGCCATTGCGTGTGCCGCCCAACTGTAGCGTCCCACCTGCGGGCAGCAGATGACTGGCGTTCCAAACCAGTGTTTCACCGTCGACAGAGGCAGCCATTTCCGCCCCCGTCAAAGCAATGCGCATATCAGCAGAGGCAGTAAAGCTGCCCCCCTGACCCGCCATTTCAATCGCGGCGTGGCTTGTGGATTGACCCAACAGCGCCGCGCCTTCGTGGATCGCAGTGGTGTCAGCGGCTCCGCCGATCGTCAGCCCTTGGGCGCGGTATCCGGGGCGGCCAAGGTCTTGCAGGCTCATCGCCGGCCCTGCTTGGGTAATGGTGAGATGTGCGGTCATGTCAGCACCTCGGAGCTTGCGCCGCCGTTGGTGTCCGACGCGCTGAGCGTGTCAAAGGTGGCGCGGTCGATGGCGGGGAAGACCAGTTCATCACCGGGCGAGAGGGAGAACGGGTTCGGCTGATCGGGGCGGAAGTTCTTGAACGCGGTCTGGCCGATGTGCCGCCAACCGGTCGGCGCGGCGTTGGTGAAAATGATCAACTGCTTGATCGCGATGATCAGCGCGCCGGGCGGCACCGATTTGGTCAGGCCGGTCTGGCGCGGGATATTCCACGTCTCGGACAGCTCGCCCATATAGGGCTGACCGGGCGCGAAACCGATGGTCAACACGCGCACGCGTGAGGTGCACAATTCCTTGATCGCGGCATCGGGGTCAACGCCAGCGACCTGCGCCGCTTCTTCCAATTGCGGCGCAAGGTCAGTGCCGTAAAGCGTGGGCACATGCCATAATGTGCGCCCCTGTGGCAGCGGTGCGGCGAGCCAATCGCGGCTCTTCAAGATGTCCTCAAGACGTTCCTTCATTGCCTCTACCGGGGTGGTGGCCAGATCAACAGCGAGGAAGGTAGATACCAGTGATGTGCTGGTCTCGGTCACTTCGGGCCAGTCTTGGGTGTCGATTGCAGCGCGCAGGGCAAGGGCAGCACGGTTCGCAGGTTCGTTCATCGCAGCGGCGAAGGTGACGAGGATACCGGACAGGCCGACGGTGCGAATTTGGGGCCAGTCAGTCATGCGGAAGCGCCCATTTGTAGAGCCGTGGCAGCAGCATCGGGGTGAGGTACATTGGCAGTTGCCAACAGCCGATAAAGACCATCAAGGGCGCGATTGTCTCTGCCGGTAGTGCCACCAGAAAGATCGCGATGTTGCGGTTGCCGGCACCGATGGCGAGCGGGCCAGCGACAGCGTTCAACCGGCTGCTGCGCAAGATCAGAAGTGTGGCGAGCTGCATCAGGTAGCTGATTGCAAAAGCAAGGAGCGCCCATTTGGCAACCAGCCATGGCCCTTCGCGCAAGGCGGGGTTCAGCGCGGCCATCAGCCCGACCACAATGAAGGAAAACGCGAGGACCGACAGACCGTCCAGCGCTTTGGTCTGTCCTTCGGTCGGCTGTGGAAAGGCGATGTGGCGGATGAGAAATCCGGTTCCGGTTGCCAGCACGATCACGGCGAGCAGTCTGAGTGCCGCGATGATCACATCGCTGGCGGGGCCAAGCTGTGGCAGGAATGCCAAGACAGGCAGGACCGTTAACGGAAACGCGGCCGTGCCCAGCACAAGGATTTGCATCATCCGCCCCGCATCCAGCCGCAGCATCAGGGCAAGGTTCACACTGCCCGTGATCGCAGGCGCGGCTGAGGTCAGTACGATTGCGAGCGCTGCGGGCGTGTCTTGCAACCCCGCCAGCGTCAGCAGCGCCAGACAGATCAGCGGGACACCCATCTGCAACACGGCCACGGCCCCCAAACCCCAGCGCAGATCGCCCAGCGCACCAACCGCCGCGCGGTGCCCGATGCGCAGCGCCGTTGTGGTCAGCAGGATCGCCACCATATGCGGCAACCACGGTACAAGGCTGGCCGCAAATCCGGGCAGCAGCAGACCACCAGCGAGACCCGCAATCAGACACAGGCGCGCGTGGGTCGAGGCCAGCCAGAGGAGGCGATGCAAGTGTCATCCTCCGCCCGGTGTGTTGCGCATGTTGTCGGGCAGCCATGTGGCGATTTCGGGGAACCAGATCAGAACGAACACCATCAGCACCATGATGCCGAACATCGGCAATGCGGCGCGTGTGATATAGCCCATTTCGTGATTGGTCATGCCTTGCAGCACAAAGAGGTTAAATCCAATGGGTGGGGTAATTTGTGCCATCTCGATCACCACGACGACGAATATGCCGAACCAGATCAGGTCGATGCCGGCACCACGTACCATGGGTTCAACGACGGCCATGGTCAGCACGATGGCGGAAATACCATCAAGGAACATGCCAAGGATAATGTAGAACACCAAGAGCGCCATCAGAAGTTGAAAGCGTGTCAGTTCCATCGCCGCAATGCCGTCTGCCAGCGCGCGGGGCAGGCCCGTGAAACCCATCGACAGTTTCAGAAATGCAGCACCGGCAAGGATCAATGCAATCATCGCAGAGGTGCGCGTGGCGCCCATCAGGCTTTCGCGAAAGCTGTCCCAGTTCAGCGAACCTTGGACCAGCGCCAACACCAGCGCACCGATGACACCGATGGCTGCGGCCTCGGTCGCGGTGGCAAGACCCGCGTACATGGAGCCGATGACGACGGTGATCAGGGCAAAGACGGGTAGAAGGAAACGTGAGTTGGCAACTTTTTCCGAGAACGTCATGTCGCGTTCTATTATCGGATCCCAGTCTTT
>JAFMHE010000011.1:9841-30413 GCA_017854675.1 Paracoccaceae bacterium
GATGCCCAGATGGTCGTGATCATCACATCGCCGACAGGGCGCGTGGTGAACAATTCCATTCCGACCCATGCCACACCCATCAGGGCAAGGCCGACCCAGACACCGGTGCCAAGCAGCAGGAATAGGACAAAGAGGAAAAGGACGATGGCGTAGAGTTCGGTCATTGTCTCTTACTCCTGATGTGCGTCAACGGTGTCGCGGACGATGCGGTGATCGCCTTTGACAAGAACGTGAATGAGGTTATCGGTCAGCGCGATGGCCAAAAGTCCGCCACCCAGCACCATGACTGATTGCGGTATCCACATGTGGATCGCGTCTTGACCTTGGCTGATTTCGTTGAACTTCCATGACCAGTAGACGAACCAATAGGCGTAGTAGGTGAAATACCACGCGATGGCTGAGGCGAGGCCGAAACACCAGATTTCAAGCAGGCGCTTGGGGCCGGGCGCGACCGCGTTCAGGATGATCGACACGCGGATATGCGCGCCGCGGTTCAGCGCGTTGGCAAAGGCGAAAAAGCTGGCCGCCGCCATCGCGTAACCTGCGTAATTGGGTGCGCCGGGAAAGACTTCACCCGTCCAGCGAGCTATCATTTGCAGCACGATCAGCGACAGGATCGCGATCAGACAAAGCGCGGCGGCAATACCTGCCGCGACGTATAGAAAGTCGAGTATCTTGCGGATCGCGCCCATGATGTCCCCCCTGACAATTAAAAAGGGCGGCCCCGTTTGGGACCGCCCGCCGCCTTACTTGGAGGCGTTGAAGGCATCGACAATGGCTTTGCCATCATCGCCTGCGTCATTCAGCCACTCTGTGGTCATCGTCTCGCCGATGGCACGCAGTTCGCTCATCAGCGCGTCGCCCGCTGGACCGACTGTCATGCCACCCTCAGCCAGACCGTCCATCGTGAACTGCGTGTAGGCTTTAGAGGCGGCGATGCCGCGTGTCTGTGCTTCGTCTGCACAAGCAGTGATGGCAGCCTTGTTGGCGTCGGATGTGCCGCCCCAGACTTCTTTGTTCACCATGACATAGTTGTAGGGCAGCCATGCATCGACCTCGTAGAAATGGCTCAGGCTTTCCCAGACCTTGCGGTCATAGCCGGTTGCACCGGAAGAAATCATGGATTCTGCAACGCCGGTTGCAAAGGCCTGTGAAATCTCAGCCGCTTCAATCGTGACGGGCAACATGTTTGTCAGCTCGGCCAAACGCGCTGTTGCGTTGTTGTAGGAACGGAACTTCAAACCTGCCATGTCGGCGACTGAATTGACTTCTTTGTTGAAGTACAGACCCTGTGGTGGCCACGGCACGGCGTAGAGCATCACGAGGTTCTGCTCGTCCAGCAGCTTTTCCATGGATGGTTTCGCGGCTGCGAACAGCTTGGCACTGTCGTCAAATGACGGTGCAAGGAACGGGATGCTGTCAAAGCCGAACACCGCGTTCTCATTGGCGTGGCCGGACATCAGACGTTCGCCGATCTGGACCTGACCGGTCTGGATCGCACGTTTGATGTCACCGCCCGCAAACAGGGAGCCACCGGGATGCACGGTGATCTCGATCTCGCCATTGGTGCCAGCGCCGACACATTCTGCAAATGTCACACCGTTTTCGGAGTGAAAGTTGGAGGCGGAATAGGCCATCGGCATGTCCCACTTGTCGGCTGCCATTGCGGGCAGGGCAGCGGTCAGTGCGACAGCGGCGGTTGCCACCCCTGCCATCAGTTTTGTTGTCATTTTCATTTGGTCGTCTCCCAGTTGGTTAATGATACGCAGTTAAGAAAAGCGTTGAGGGTGATACGGCGCGAGGTCGGTGTTTGTCCGCTCGCCCGTGATCAATCCGGCGATCAGTCGGCCCGTTTTCGGCCCGCCCGTCAACCCGATGTGGTGATGCCCGAAGGCGGTAAAGACCCGGCTCTCGCCAATCTGCCCGATCAGGGGCAGGCTGTCGCTGGGGGCGGGTCGGTGCCCCAGCCATTCGATTTCGTTGGTGTATTCCAGATGCGGAAAGGCTTTTTTGGCTTGCCTGCGCAACAGGTCAAGCGGCGCTTTGGACGGTCCCGCATCAAGCCCGCCGAATTCTACAATACCGGCACAGCGCAGGCCCTGGTCCATCGGTGTGGACACGAATTTGCCACTGGCGATCATCAGGGGGCGCTGTGGTGCGCCGGTCGCGTTTTCAAAAACGATGTGATAGCCGCGCTCGGCCTCCAGCGGGACGTTAATGCCCAGCTTTGCCATCATAGGTTTCGACCAGACGCCGGTTGCCAGCACCAGATCATCGCAGGACACAGGGCCTTGGGTGGTCAGAACGGAAGTCACTTTGCCATCTGTTAGGCTGACGTCTTTGACCTCGGCCTCCATCAAAGTGCCGCCCATGTCGGTAAATGCTTTTGCCAAGACACGCACATAACCGCCCGGATTGCGGATGAAACCGTGTTGGTTCATCTTGGCAAGGAATGTGATGTCAGGGCCTAGGGCGGGTTCATAATCTTGCACGTCGGGGCCTGAAATGAACTCTGGCACGAAACCCGCATCACGCCGCAAGGACCATGTGTAGCTTTCCGCCTCGAACGCGGTGCGGTTGGCGTAGGCAAAGCAGTAATCGCTGTCATTGACCCAATCGCCCAGACCCAGATCATCGGCCAGTGCCTTGTGTTGTTCGACCGCGTCCGAGGTGATGGGCGTCAGCCCTTGGGCGATGCGGCGGGTGTCGGCGTCATTGGCCGCGCCCAGATACTGTCGCAGCCAAGGCAGCAGGCGCGGTAGGTAAGACCAGCGCAGGAACAGCGGAAAGTCGGAATTCAGCAACATACCCGGCGCTTTGCGGATCATGCCCGGTGCTGTGACAGGGACCATCGCGCAAGCCGCGAGCACACCACCGTTACCGTGCGATGTGCCGGTGCCCGGGGCGCCCCGGTCGATGACAGTGACATCAACGCCCGCGCGGCGCAGCCAAATGGCAGAGGATATGCCAACGATACCCGCGCCGATGACAACGACATGGCGTGTCATAATCTGGCCTCATAATCTGTGCGATTCGTCATTTTCGGTGTTCTCCTATGTTGACCATGGCGAAAAATATCAAAACATCAACAAAATGTTTGTAAATTGTCATTATAGACGTTTCCCTTGATTCAAAACGGCTCTCGCTGCACATCTTGTGCGCAATTGAAGGGCAGGTCTATGGCAACCAAGAATGATGCGCTGCTGGGCATTCTGATGCTGGACACGCAGTTCCCCCGGATTCCGGGTGATGTTGGCAACCCGGACAGTTGGCGTTTTCCAGTGCGTTATGGCGTCGTGGCTGGTGCAACACCTGATGCGATTGTGCGCACCGACATGGAGCCGTTTGTTCAATCGTTCATCGCCGAAGGGCACAACTTGATCGCGCAGGGCTGTACCGGGATCGCAACGACCTGTGGGTTCCTGTCGCTTATCCGTCCGCGTCTGGCCGAAGCGCTGGGCGTGCCGGTTGCCGCATCCGCGTTGGAGCAGGCAGGTCAGTTGCAGGCGATGCTGCCTATGGGCAAACGCATTGGCGTGTTGACGATATCGGCAAAGACCCTGACACCTGCGCATTTGCGCATGGCGGGTGTGCCTGCCGGGACGCCCGTACAGGGGTTGGACGATAGCCGTTTTGCGGCCTCGATCCTGGGGAATGAAATCACATTGGACGTGCCGCTTGCCCGGCAAGAGATGGTGCAGGCGGCAATTGCGCTGACCACCGCTGCGCCGGATATCGGGGCCATTATTCTGGAGTGTACCAATATGGTGCCCTACGCGCCCGACATTGCGCGGGCGTCCGGGCGGCCCGTTTATTCGATCTATACCTACCTGACATGGTTTCACGCCGGGCTGATGCCGCGCGTGTTCTAGGCGCGGGCGTCTTCCAAAATCAGATCGCTGGCTTTTTCGCCAATCATGATCGCGGGGGCGTTGGTGTTGCCCGACACGATTTCCGGCATGATCGAACAATCGGCGACGCGAAGTCCTGCAATACCATGCACGCGCAGGCGCGCATCAACCACTGATCCTTTGTCACTGCCCATTTTGCAGGTGCCTGTCGGATGATAGATCGACGCCGTGTTGTTGCGCGCCCAATCCAGCGTCTTGTCATAATCGTCCATCGGCAGATCAGCATGGGGGCGGAACTCTTGCGAGATTTTTGAGGTCAACGGCGCGTGGCGGGCAATACCGCGCGCGATGTTCACGCCAGCCACAACAGTGTCGCAGTCGGTTTTGGTGGACAGGTAGTTCGGGATAATCTTGGGGTAATCGCGCGGTTTGGCGCTGTTCAGGCGGATTTCACCACGGCTTTCGGGGCGCAACTGACAGACCGACATGGTGAACGCCGAGAATTTATCAGCACCTTTGCCGGGGTTTTCGGCCGACAGAGGTTGCACGTGAAACTGGATGTCAGGCGTTTCCAGATCATCGCGGGTTTTCACGAAACCGGTGGCAAGGCTGGCGGCCATGGTCATCGGGCCTGTGCGGGTCATGATGTATCGTAAGCCAATTTTGGCTTGCCCGAACAGGCTGCCAACCTCGTCGTTCAATGTTGGTTCGTGGGTTTTATAGACCAGACGCGCTTGCAGATGATCTTGCATGTTCTTGCCGACGCCATGCAGGTCATTGTGCACTTTGATCCCGTTTTCAGCCAGCTGATCTGCCTCGCCTATGCCTGACAGCATCAACAACTGGGGTGAGTTGATGGCACCGCCGGACAGTACGATCTCGCGCGTTGCGGTGATGGTTTGCAATGTGCCGCTGCGGTCGGTGTAGGTCACGCCTGTCGCGCGCTTGTCCTTGATGATGACGCGTTCGACCTGCGCATGGGTGATGATCTGCAGGTTCTCGCGTTTTTTGACAGGGTTGAGGTATGCCACAGCCGAACTGCACCGCCTGCCGTTGCGGGCGGTCAGTTGAAAGAACCCGACGCCCTCTTGGTCGGCACCGTTGTAATCGGGATTGAATTTATAGCCCGCGGCCTGCGCCGCGGCGACCCAAGCATCGGTAATGGGCCGCTGGATGCGCATGTTCGAGACCGACAATGGCCCCGCGTTTCCGTGAAATTCATCCGCGCCGCGTTCGTTGTTTTCGGCGCGTTTGAACAGCGGCAAAACATCGTCCCAGCCCCAACCGGTGTTCCCCATCTGGCGCCAGCGGTCATAGTCTTGCGACTGACCGCGCACATACAAAAGGCCATTCAGCGATGAAGAACCGCCCAGAACCTTGCCGCGTGGCCATTCGATCGAGCGACCATTAAGGCCAGCGTCAGGTTCGGTCTTGTAGCACCAGTCGACCGACGGATTGTGGATGGTTTTGAAGTATCCAACAGGTATGTGAATCCACGGGTTCAGATCGCGACCACCCGCCTCAAGCAGGATAACCTTGTTTTTGGGGTCAGCGCTGAGCCGGTTGGCCAACACGCATCCGGCGGACCCAGCCCCGACAACAATATAATCCGCGTTCATTTCGACAAACCTCCGTGCTGTTGAAAAAAATTCTATACAGGTGCTCGGAATCAAGCTAGTCTTTTTTGAAACTAAAAGTCTCATTAATTGAGCATACATTTTAACCGGGAGGAACCACTATGAAAGTATCAGATAAACTAAACGGCATTTCGCGCCGTGATTTGTTTAAAGTTGCAGGTCGCTATGGTCTGTCATCCACATTGCTCGCCGCAGGCAGCTTTGGCGGTGCGATGAGCCTTGCGAACCTCGCAGCGGCTGCCGAATCGTCTTACGAAAAGCGCTTTGCGAAAGAGCCAAAGTTTACATTCAAATTCGGCGCTGCCGGTTTTAACCAGCGCAACTTGCTGATTGAACGCGCGGGCTGCCTTGAGTTTGCACGCGACCTGGAAAGCCGTTCCGATGGTGAAATCCGCGTTGAGTTCATTGGCGACAACCAAATCTGTGGTCAGACATCCTGCGTCGAGAAAACCCAGCAGGGCATCGTCGATATCTATGCGGCGTCTACCCAGAACTCTGCGGGTGGCGCGCCATACCTCAACGTTCTGGATTATGCGTATATGTTCCGCAGCCGTGCGGACCAGTACCACTTTATGTACTCACCTGAATCGCAAGCCCTGCTGCGTGAGCCCTATGAAAGACGTCATGGTCTGAAGTTCCTGTTCACACACTGCGAACTTCGTGGGATCCAGATGGGTCTCAAGTGGAAGGACGCGCCGACCATCACCAAGCTGGAAGAAATGTTCGGCACAAAGAACCGCGTCACAGGTACACAGCTGGGTCGCATCGCGATGAACGCCTTGAACCTGAACCCGGTTCCTGTTGCATGGGAAGAGACACTTGACGGTCTCAAGCAGGGTCTGATCGACGGTGCGGAAACATGGGCATCTGCCGTGGCGTACGCCAACATGTCGCCAGTTGTGTCCCAGTCGGTTGATCTGAAATTCTTCTGCGGTACAGAGCACACAGCAATGTCTGCGTCTGCCTTTGACAAGCTGGGCGGTGAATTGCAGGACGTTGTGATGGAATCTGCGTACCTCGCACAGGTTCACGTTCAGGCCGCCAACGAGGCAGCCCTTGTGAACACTGTTGGTGCATCAAACCCGCAGCACCCACGTACCATCTTTGCGCAGAACGATGTGCGCGTGGCCGAACTGGCTGATGACCAGATCAAAATGGCCGAAGAAATGTGTTCGCCCGAGTATCAGCCTGCCCTTTGGGAAGACTGGCGCGAGCGCCTTAACGGTTGGTCCGGTGGTCGTGATACCTATCAGGAAATCTATGACGTTGCGCGCCAGAACACACACACCCTGGCCGAGAACGTTGAGCCGCGTCGCTGGTGGAAAGCCTAATCCCTTTCGGGTTAGTCTAAAGATACGGGGGGTCGGCTTTCTTTTCGGGGGGCCGGCCCTTTTTCAACCGCGCAGTCGGGAGGGCAGCGCGGGATCAGGAGATTTGGGGAGGGGACCTTAAATGTCGATTTGGGCAGAGGCGGGAGCCGTGATTCCTGCTATTTTTTCGGGCAGTTCCTGGAAAATGAGCCAAGCGTTCTACACCGATGGCATGTGGATCGTTTCATTTTTCATCACACTTTTAGGCGGCATACTGGCCTACCAGTTCTTTAAGCAACTGCCCTTTATGGACAAGCATCTGGAACGCGGTATTGCGGTTGTCACCTATCTGATGATTGCCGCAATCATCTTTTGGGGCGTGATCGACAGGTTTGTG
Organism: Paracoccaceae bacterium; assembly: GCA_017854675.1. Classification (GTDB taxonomy): domain Bacteria; phylum Pseudomonadota; class Alphaproteobacteria; order Rhodobacterales; family Rhodobacteraceae; genus Sulfitobacter. Next base: position 17,037 of record JAFMHE010000011.1, read on the forward strand.
TTCTCGCATCAATGGGCGGGTTCCACGACTGTACCTCCCTTCTTGTTCATGATCATGGCGTGGTTCGGGTGTTCCTATAACGTGCGCCTTCGCACGCACCTGAGCTTTAGTGAATTTCGTGCCAAGATGTCGCCGCCGCGCCAGATGGCTGCACTTTCGCTTGATGCGGTGCTGTGGTTCGGGTTCTGCTGGATCGCGATTACGACCTCACTGCGGTTCACTGCCTATTCTGCCGACAATTTCCAGTTGGTCGATGGTGTGGATGACACGATGAAGTGGTGGTTCTACATCACAGTGCCGATCGCGTTCACGCTGATGACGGGGCGTGTCGTGGGCAACTGGCTGGATGACTGGAGAAACTTCAAATCCGGTGACCCAATCATCAAACAAGCTGTTATCGGGGGGGACGTATAATGTCTGACGGTACATGGGTTGGAATTATTTCTGCAGTTGTGACGATCTTCTTTATGCTCGGCACACCTGTTTTGCTGGTGATCTTTTATTGGGTCATCGGCTGTAGCTTTGTCATCGGCTTGCCGCTGGACAATACCGGCAACGAGTTGCTGAATGTTTTCAACAAGGGCTTTGCGCTTTTGGCGATGCCGCTGTTCATTCTGACAGGGGACTTGATCAACCAATCGGGCATTGCCCGAAGGCTATCGGATTTTGCCTATTCCTGTCTGGGATGGTTGCGCGGCGGGTTGGCCATGGCATCCATCGCAGCATGCGGATTGTTTGCAGCAATCTCTGGATCGAACTCTGCGACCACGGCAACCATTGGCTCAATGCTGCACCCCGAAATGGTCAAAGGTGGCTATGACGAACGGTTCTCTGCGGCGACTGCTGCGGCGGGTGGTACGGTCGGTATCATCATTCCACCGTCGATCATCTTTATCGTTTACGGTTTCTTGATGAACCTGCCTATTTCGGAATTGTTCATCGCGGGTATCGTTCCGGGCAGCCTGATGGTTTTGGGCATGATGACGGCAGCGTTCATCATTTGCTACGTCAACAAATGGGGCTTCCTGATCACCTTGTCACCATGGCGCGTTTTCAAAACGGCTGTTGGTGCGTGGCTGGGTTTCTTTGCCATCGGTCTGGTGCTTTGGGGCATCTATACCGGCAAGTTTTCCCCGACCGAGGCGGCAGGCGTGACCGTTGGTTTCTGTATCATCGTTGGCCTGGTGTCGTACCCGCTGAACAAGATCATGAAGAACGATCCTACCCAGCCGGTTGAAGACAAAAGCCTGATGTCGATGATCGTGGTTGAAGGGTTCACCTTGCCCAGCTTGCCGACCGTCGTGTCGCGGTCTGCGCAGATCACTGGTATTCTGGTGCCACTGATTGCGGTGTCTGTTGCTATGCAACAGGTGCTTTCGTCCTTGGGTGCCAAGGAAACGATTGGCGATTTTGTGACGGGCATGGGCGGTTACTATGCGGTTCTGTTCACCTCGATGGCCATCGTGTTTGTCACGGGAATGATCCTTGAGTCGTTGCCGGTCACAATCATCCTTGCGCCTATTCTTGCGCCGATTGCTGTTTCTGTAGGCATTGATCCGATCCACTTTGCGGTGATCTTTCTTGTGGGTGCGTCCATTGGTTTCATTACGCCGCCCTATGGATTGAACCTATACGTGGCGTCGGGCGTTACCGGGGTGCCCTACTTTAGACTGCTGCGATATGCGTCGATGTATCTGGTCTCTTTGATCATCGTATGGTTCGCCATCGCGCTGATACCGTCCTTGTCGCAAACTCTGCTTCCGGGTGGGGCGATCTTTAATCTACTCTCGGGCGGAGGCGGCTGATACAAGCTGTAGCGAGACAAGCCAGAAAGACACCGACCATGCACGATCCAAGCAACGATGATAAAGCGATCCCGACGAACCTGAGATTGCTGTTGTTGCTTGAAGAGATCGCGCGGGTCGGTGTCCCTGTTACACCCACCGCGGTGAATGAAGTGATGGGATTGCCAAAGCCAACCGTGCACCGGCTGTTCCACCGCCTTGAAGAAGAAGGGTTCCTGCAACGCGATATTGACGGGCGCTCGTATTCTGCCGGGCAACGACTGCGCAAGTTGTCTGTCAACGTATTGTCATCCTCGCGCATCCGCGTGGTCCGCTTGGCTGTGCTGAACGCCCTGACCGAAGACGTCGGAGAAACCTGCAATCTAGCGACACCGGACCGCGATGGCATGGTCTATCTTGACCGGGTCGAGACGAAATGGCCGCTACGCATCCAATTGCCTATCGGCACCACAGTGCCCTTCCATTGTACGGCAAGCGGTAAAATGTACCTGTCGTCCCTGTCCCCGCGATACCTGACGAAATACCTGTCCTCCGTCCCGCTGGAGGCCCATACGACCAAGACCCTCATAACGCCTGACGCGATCATGAAAGAGCTCGAGGAGATCCGTCAGCGCGATTATTCAACGGACAATGAGGAATTTATGGACGGGATGGTCGCCATTGCCGTGCCGATCCGCGATGATCTGGGGCGGTTGATGTCCACGCTGTCGTTGCATGCGCCGGACCAGCGGGTCAGTGTCAAAGGTCTGGAAAACCACCTTGACCGCTTGCGGCAGGCCGCCGCTGACCTGTCAGAATTGGTGTTGCGATGAACCGCGAAGCCAGTCGTTTTCAAACACAACGCTGCTGACGCCCGCAAGGCGCTTGATCCGCTCCAACTCGGCCTCGAACGCGGCAATTCGGCCCACGCCCCAACGCGCCTTGCCTTCGGGCCACAACGCCCGCACACGCAGTTCATCCGCATCGCGAAATGCTTTCATATCGACACGCCCGACAAGGGCATCGCCCTGCATGATCGGGAACACATAATAACCAAAGGTTCGTTGCGGTTCCGGCACAAACATCTCAACGCGGTAGTTGAACCCAAAGAGCCGTTCGGCGCGTTTGCGGTCCCGCAGTGCCGGATCAAACGGGCTTAGCACGCGCAAGCGGTTGGTTGGTTGTTGATCAAGCGCCGGATCGGCCTCAACTCCGGGGCGCGCGTAGGCAGGTTTCACTGTGCCGTCCGCACCAGTAATCTCTATCTGCTCCAACCGGCCCGCAGCCAATTCTGCGGTGCACCACGCACGTGCCTCAGCGGGTGTGATATGCGCCCAGAACGCCGATAGTTCCCCATGCGTCGCAAACCCCAGCCGTGTCAGTGCCTGATCACAGCACCACGCAATCGTCGCATTCGTATCGGGGGCATAGGCAGGGTCGCGCAATTGTCCGTCGATCACGCGTTCGGTCAGATCATAACGTTTCTTGAACCCCTCGCGCCCCACAACGGTTAACGCGCCACTGCGCCACAAATACTCAAGCGCTGTCTTGGATGGGTGCCAGTCCCACCAGCCGCCAGACCCGCGTTTCTCATCCTTGCCGACATCCGATGAGCTTAGCGGTCCTTCATCACGCACCTGATCCAGCACAATCTGGAACTGCGCCTCGAACCCTTCGCGGCGATCCTTGCTCCACCTTGAACGCAACCGCTCTGCATCGCGCTGGCGGCGCAATTCCCAGTTCGGGTAAAATTCAAGCGGGATCACGGCCGCATCATGCGTCCAGTGCTCAAAGAGCGCTTTGTCGCCTTCATACAGCTTTTTCAGCGCATCGGGCCTGTAGCGCGGCTTGCGCGAAAACAGGATCAAATCATGCGCACGTGCAACGGTGTTGATACTGTCTAGCTGCACAAACCCCAGTTTCATGATCAACGCATGCAGATCTGCGCTATTGCATGCCCCTTGGGGTGTTTCCGACAACCCGTGCCGGTCCAGAAATATCCGCCGCGCCTGCGTGTTGCTGAGTGTCAGCACACGCTATCTCCTGCGGTGACGGCGCAGCGTATCTCCATAAGACAGCGTAGGTTTCAGCGTGATGGTACGAGGGAGATCCGGATCAGGCGTGTCCGAAGTGGAGTCCAAAACAATGCGCGCAGCCGCCTGTCCAATCTCGGCACGGCAGGCATCCATGGTGGCCAACTGGCGCGGCAAACCCTGCAACAACTCCACCCCGTTAAAGCCCGCCAAACCGATTTGGCCGGGAATATCGACGCCCTGATCAATCAAATAAAGTAGTCCACCTGCACCAATCATGTCATTGGAATAATAAAGAAAATCCAGTTCAGGCGAGCGTTCCAACATTTCTTGCGTCATCTCGCGCCCCTTGGCGAGGGCGGAACCACCCGAATAGAACGCACGGTCCTCGATCTCGATGCCTTCTTTGGCCAGCCCTTCGGTGAACCCCTCAAACCGTTTGCGCGCACGGTGGTCCAGCGGCATTTTCGTGCCCATGAACCCGATGTGTTCATAGCCTTCTTTCAGGATCGCCTTGGCCATCTCAAGACCTGCACGCCGGTGTGAAATGCCCACCATCGCATCCACAGGCCGCCCGTCGGTATCCATAATCTCGACCACTGGAATGCCCGCATTCTTAAGCATCGCGCGCGTGGCTTCGGTGTGTTCCAGCCCCGCAATAATGATGCCAGAGGGACGCCAAGACAGCATCTCATAAAGAACGCGCTCTTCTTTCTCCGGCAAATAATCGGTGACGCCGACAACCGGTTGCAGCGGCGTGTCTTCCAGCACTTGATTGATGCCGTTCAGGACCTCGGGAAAGACCATGTTGCTGAGCGATGGGATGATCACGGCCACAAGATTGACCCGCTGCGAGGCCAATGAACCGGCGATCTGATTGGGCACATAACCCAGCTCTTTTGCGGCCGCCAAGACGCGCTTGCGCGTGGCGTCCGACACATCCCCGCGATTGCGCAGCACGCGGCTAACGGTCATTTCCGACACCCCCGACGCATCAGAGACATCACGCAGGGTCAGCGGGCGTTTGGCGGGTGTGTTCAAATCCATGTTCCTCAAGAGCCTATCCACAGTTAGCGCGAACGCGCAGCAGGGATCAAGCGATCCGGTCTTTTACACCAAACAAACCATGACATCTGCTGCATGCTGCGCTAAATCATGCACCGCAGGCCCCGTGGCTCAACTGGATAGAGCAGCCCCCTCCTAAGGGGCAGGTTACTGGTTCGAATCCAGTCGGGGTCACCATTTTTTCAGTTAAAACGCCTCAACCGGCTGCTTCCGGCCTGTTAGAAATCGTCAAATTCGGGCACCTCTCCTAAACGGACCAGGAACGTTGGTGTGCTGACCTCGCCTGATGCGGGGTCTTCGGTGAGCATGTAGGCATCCGCGCCGACGCAGTTCTCGGAGCGGTATTCGCGGGTGGCGCGTTCTTCTGCCTGAGAGGCCGAAGTATATTCAAACAGCTTGTCGACCTTCAAAGCGGCCTGTTTACCTGTGCCATTCACATAAGTCTGGCAGATGTAGTGAACTTTTGAAGTGGCTTCATCGGGGTCTGTCATCGGAGGCTCCACTGGCGTGTATGTGTCGGGAAAAGAAAACCTGCGCGACTTGGGTAGCATTCGGTGCCGGTTTGCAAGCGGTGAATATGTTTGGGCTTGAACGGCATGGTCAGGCAAGGCGTCGCAGGTTAGGAATGGTCAAAACTCTCCCTGCGATTTGCAAAGGTCCGCTTGTTCATGGACCGATCCCGAGCCGTGGCGTTCAAGTGTTGAAAGGAACAAGAGTGATGAAGAGGTCTTCGATCCGGCTGGGTGCGGATATTGGCGGGACGTTCACGGATGTTGTCCTCGAAAAGGACGGTGCGGTCTTTTCTACCAAGGTGCTGACGACTTATGCCGCACCCGAGAACGCGATCATTGATGGCATGCATCAGGTTTGCGGAAAAGCCGGTGTGGCCCCCGATCAGATTGAACAGATCATTCATGGCACCACGCTGGCGACGAACGCGCTGATTGAGCGGCGGGGGGCCAAGACGGCATTTATCACCACGAATGGCTTTCGCGATGTCATTGAAATGCGCACAGAATCGCGGTTCGAACAGTATGACTTGAACCTGACCTTGCCCGAACCGCTGTTACCGCGCCAGTTTCGTTTTACCGTCAATGAACGTGTGAATGCCAAGGGGGAGGTGATGATTGATCTGGACCGTTCCGAGGTTGAGGCGGTCGCGGATCAGATTGCGGCAGCCGGGTTTGACAGTGTCGCGGTTGGCCTGATCCATTCGTATCTGAACCCTGCGCATGAACAGATGGTGCGCGATGTTCTGGCCGAACGACTGCCGGATGTTGCCGTGTCGATTTCATCCGAAGTATCGCCGCAGATGCGCGAGTATGAGCGGTTTAACACCGTTGTCGCCAACGCCTATATCAAACCGCTGATGGCATCGTATCTGGGGCGGCTAGAAGAGCGGTTGAAAGCTGAGGGTCTTGGCTGCCGTGTGTTCTTGATGCATTCTGGCGGTGGTATTATTTCAATCCAGAACGCCGCTGAATTTCCTGTGCGACTGGTTGAATCCGGTCCTGCCGGGGGTGCGGTATTCGCGGCGCATATCGCGGCGCGCTACGGGATCGACAAGGTGCTTAGCTTTGACATGGGCGGGACGACGGCCAAGATTTGCCTGATCAAAAACCAGACCCCGAAAACCAGCCGCGTCTTCGAAGTTGCGCGCACCTATCGGTTCAAAAAGGGATCGGGGATGCCAATTTCGATCCCCGTGATTGACATGGTCGAAATCGGTGCGGGCGGTGGGTCGCTTGCCCACGTCGACAGCATGCGCCAGATCCGCGTCGGACCGGAAAGCGCCGGGTCTGAGCCGGGCCCGGCATGCTATGGCCGTGGTGGTATGCGGCCTGCGGTAACGGATGCTGACCTTGTCTTGGGCAAACTCGACCCTGATAATTTTGCAGGTGGGTCGATTAGACTGCATGCGGATCATTCCAGAACGGCACTGTCCGCGCATGTGGGCGAAACACTGGATATGGACGCGGTCGAGGCCGCTTTTGGCGTGGCCGAGGTGGTGGACGAGAATATGGCGAACGCCGCCCGTGTTCATGCGGTCGAAAATGGCGAAGACCTGTCGGAATATACCATGATTGCCTTTGGTGGTGCGGCCCCGCTGCATGCTGGGCGGTTGTGTGAAAAGCTGGGTGTGGACCGTCTGATCGTGCCACCGGGGGCCGGTGTCGGGTCTGCCATCGGGTTCCTGCGCGCACCCTATAGTTTTGAGGCGAACAGGTCCGTCTACATGAGGCTGAGCGACTTTGACGCGGAGGTGATCCGCACACTGCTGACAGAGCTTCAGTCAGAGGCGACAGGATTTGTGCGTACCTGTGACGCGACCGCTGACATCCTGTCAGAGTTCAAAGTCTACATGCGTTATGCCGGGCAGGGCTGGGAAATACCGATCGAATTGACGCAGGATCAGGCGATGAACCCCGATGCTGCGACCTTTGTGGCGCGGTTCGAGGAAGATTATGCCAAGCTCTTTGGCCGCACAGTGGTGGGCATGGACATCGAGATTACTGTTTGGTCGGTGAACGCCACCACGCCGCAGGAACATGTCGCGCCGGTTACTGCGACCAGTGGGGATGGGCAGGCCGAGGTTCAGGGAAAACGGCAGCTGTTTGATGCTGCGTCAGGCGGTTTTCTGGAGGCGGATGTGATTGACCGCGCCAGCATGCAGACGGGTCAACGCGCGATTGGTCCTGCCGCCCTGACCGAGGACGAGACGACAATAATCGTTCCCGTCAGCCGTGATGCGATCTGTCAGCCAGATGGATGCATCGACGTTGTTTTGAAATCGAAAGGGGCCGTCTGATGGCACAGGATCATTCAAACGTTGCCTATCAGGTTATGTGGAACCGCCTGATTTCGGTGGTTGAGGAACAGGCGCAGGCGCTTGTGCGCACAGCGTTTTCAACATCGGTACGTGAGGCGGGCGATCTGTCTGCCGGGGTCTATGACACCCATGGTCGGATGCTTGCACAGGCCGTCACCGGCACGCCCGGGCACGTCAACGCGATGGCGGATGCGGTGGCGCATTTTATCCGCCGCATTGGTCGTCAAAACATATTCGAGGGTGACGTCTATATCACCAATGACCCATGGGAAGGCACCGGCCATCTGCATGATATCACGATGGTTACGCCGTCGTTTTACAACGGGGTGTTGGTTGGGTTCTTTGCCTGCACGGCGCATGTTGTCGATATCGGGGGGCGCGGCTTTGGCGCCGATGCGCACAGCGTCTATGAAGAAGGGCTGTACATCCCCATCATGAAATTCGCCGACAAAGGCGAGGTGGATGAGACGCTGACACGGATTATTCGCGGTAATGTGCGTGAACCGGACCAATTGATCGGTGACATCTATGCGCTGACGACCTGTAACGAGATTGGTCATCGTCGGTTGACTGAAATGATGCGGGAATTTCACCTCGATACTCTGGACGGCATCGCCGCATTCATCCTCGAGAATTCGCGCCGTGCCACGATTGAGGCAATTGCCGCGCTGCCACAAACCTCTGCGACAGGTGAAATGACGGTAGATGGTTTCGATACGCCGATCACGCTTAGGGTGAAAGTGACGGTGCATAAGGACCGCATCGTGTCTGATTTCACGGGCACGTCAGGCGTGGACAAAAAGGGCATCAATTGCCCGTTGGTCTATGCCAAGGCTTACGCTTGCTACGCGCTAAAAGTGGCCATCGCGCCCGAGATCCCGAACAACGCCGCCTCGCTCGCTCCGTTCGAGATCGAGGCACCGGTAAACACCATTGTGAACGCGGTGCATCCCGCGCCTGTGGCCTTGCGCCACATCGTTGGTCACTTTGTGCCCGATGCGGTCTATGCCGCCTTTGATCAGATCGTTCCGGGGCTGGTTCCGGCAGAGGGGGCCGGTTGTTTGTGCAACTTTCAGGTCTCGCTACGCCCTCGCACCGACGCGCCCGCCCCCGCAGATGCACGCCGGTCAGAGGTGCTGACGTTCAACTCTGGTGGCTCCGGTGCGCGGCCTGAATTTGACGGGCTGAACGCAACGGCGTTTCCGTCTGGTGTGATGACGATGCCGATAGAGGCGACCGAACATGCAGGCCCTGTGATCATCTGGCGCAAAGAACTGCGCCCCGATTCAGGCGGCGCAGGCAAGACACGCGGCGGTCTGGGTCAATTCATGGAAGTCGGCGCGATGGAGGGGCATGAATTTGATATTCAAGCCATGTTCGACCGTGTGGATCACCCTGCACGCGGGCGGCGTGGCGGCATGGCGGGTGCCAAGACGACCATTGTGCGGGATGATGGCAGCGCGATGAACGGCAAGGGCAAACAATTCGTGCCGCATGGGCGCAAGGTTGTCATGGCGTTTCCGGGGGGTGCTGGATACGGCGATCCTGCGGACCGGCCCCGTGATCTGGTGCTGCGCGATCTGGCACGGGGATATATCTCTGCCGAGACAGCCGCGCGCGATTACGGGTTGGGCGCGGATGAGATCAAGGCGGTTCAGGACGCTGTTGCGAAGGGTGAGATCAGTTAAACGTCTTTAGCCACCCCAAGGTTGCGCTGGTGTCACCGTTTGGTTTGTACTCCGCCCCTAGGGGTGCGCGCCATTCCAGCTTGGCGATTGCGTCAAAGACTTGGGCGTAATCCACCTCTCCGTGATCGGGGGTGCCACGGTCCGGAACAGATGCGAATTGGATGTGGCCGATGATCGGCAACATGGCGTGCAGGCGCGCGATAACGTCACCCTCGGTACGGCCCACGTGATAGCAATCAAACATCAGTTTCAGATTAGGTGTGCTAACCTCTTTGATGATGCTTTCAGCTTGTTCTGTTGTCCGTAGAAAATAATCTGGCGCGTCAAAGCGGTTGAGCGGTTCGATCAGGATGGTGATGCCATGTTCTGCGGCCATTTTCGTTGCAAAATGCAGGTTCTCGATGAATGCGTGATGCGCGGCCTCACCGCTCGCATTGCCTGCCATCACATGGATCGCCTGCGCTTGCGTGACCAGCGCATATTCCACCGATTGCGTGATCGCGGCGCGTGCTTCTTCCTCGCGACCGGGCAGGGCGCTCAACCCGTTCTCGCCCTCTGCAACATCGCCGCGCAGGGTGTTCAGGCCCAGCATTGGCAGACCTGTTTCCTCAAGCGCGGCTTTCACATCCGCAGCGGGCGTGCCGTAGGGCCAATGGCATTCGACGGCATCAAACCCTGCCGCCTTGGCCGCGCGAATGGCAGAGGGCAGTGGTTGATCCGCCCAGAGAAAACCCAGATTTGCAGAAAATTTTGTCATGCGTCCCACTCGATATTAAACTCAGTCACCACCGCGCGAACCTGATCGTCCGTCAACCCCACTGCGCCTGTCCCGCGCAGCATCAGCGCAAGGCGCGCGGTTTCTTCCAACTCTTCGACCGCGTTGCACGCCGCCTCGATATCCTTGCCTGCAACCACAGGGCCGTGGTTGGCCAGCATCACAGCGCTGCGTTTGCCGGCCAGCCCGCGCACCGCGTCGCCCATCGCCGGATCACCGGGCAAAAAGAACGGCAGCAGCTTGACCTTGCCCAGTTTCATGATGCCGTAAGGTGTCAGCGGCGGAAGAAAATTATCCTCATCTGCATCCGGTAGCATCGAAAGCGCAACGGAATGGCACGCGTGCAGATGAACGACAGCACCCGCCGTGCTGCGCGTGTCATAGAACGCCGAATGCAGCGGCATTTCCTTGGTCGGTTTGTCGCCGGCGACATGCATTCCCTTGGCGTCAAACCGGCTAAGCCTACCGGGGTCCAACCTGCCAAAGCTGGTGCCGGTGGGCGAGACCAGCAAACCACCGTCCTCGGTCCGCGCAGAGATGTTGCCGGTGCTGCCGTGGGTCAGGCCGCGATCAAACAGCGACTTGGCCAGCACACATATCTGTTCGCGCAGATCGCTTTCTCTCATGCTGTGCCCGCCAATACGCCAGCAGCCTTTTCGAAGAAATCCACCGCACCAAAGTTTCCGGATTTGAGCGCCACAACCAGATCACCGCGCGCCCGCAGGGCAGGGACACCGGGGTCAATTTCCGGACCAATCTCAAGCGTGCCAAGGTCGAGATGTTCGATCACCGCACCGGATGTTTCGCCCCCCGCGGTGATGATGCGCGTCGCACCGGCGTCGATGGCAAGGGCCGCGATAGTGGCAAAGAACCCTTCGAGCGCCGCAGAAGATTGCGCCTGCCCGAATTTTTTCTGAACCTGCGTCACGACCTCTGGATCGGCAGAACTGTAGATCAGCGGGACACCCCCTGCATTCAGCGCCCATGTGGCCATGTCTTGCGCTGTGACGCGCCCCTCAATCACATCGACTGCGTTGATCTCTTGGCATGGATGTGTCGCGGCATGATGCGCGACCTGCGCGCGCGTGGCGATGGAACAGGAGCCAGATAGCGCGACCACTTTGCCAGCCTGCCCCTGCCATGCGACGGGGGCACCGGTACATCCGAAATTCGCGGGCAGCCCCAGCGCCACGCCAGACCCGCCGGTGACCAAAGGCAATCCTTTTGCGGCGCGCCCGATTTCGATCAGGTCCGCATCCCGGATTGCATCCACGACAATGTGCCGTCTGCCCGCGTCATGCTGCGCGTCCAACGCTTGCGCGATATCGGCGGCGCCTTGAAACACAACCTCTGCGGGGATGTGGCCCACGGCGTATTTGGTCTGTGGTGCCAACCAGCGGCGGATATCAGCGTCAGTCATGGGTGTGATGGGATGATTCTGCAGACCGGATTCGTTCAGCAGTGTGTCTTTGACGAACAGATGCCCCTGATAGATCGACCTGCCTGTGCCGGGAAACGCGGGGCAGACGATGACCTTATGGGCATCCAGCGCCTCGGCCAGAGCATCGGCAACAGGTCCGATATTGCCTTGCGGTGTGGAATCGAAGGTTGAGCAATATTTGAAGAAAATCTGTTCGCAGCCCTGCGCCTTGAGCCATTCAAGTGCGGCCAAAGATTGCGCAACGGCGTCCGCCGGATCAATCGAGCGCGATTTCAGCGCGACAACACCCGCCTGAACATCGCTTGCGGCAGGGCCATCAGGCACACCTGTATATTGCACCGTGCGCATGCCGCCCTTGGCCAGCGTATTGGCCAGATCGCTGGACCCGGTGAAATCATCCCCGATACATCCCAGCAGCATTATGTGTCTCCCGGCAGGGTCAGACCGGCGTTGCGCGCATAAACTTTGGCGATGGCGGCGTCATCCTCGCGCCCCAGCCCCATGCCAGCGGCGGCAAGATATTGCTGCATCGCGGCGGCTGTGATGGGCGCGCTAAAGTTGGCAGATTTGGCGATGTCCAACACGATACCAAGGTCCTTGGGCCAGATGTTCACCTGCGAATGTGGCGTGTAATCGCCCGCCACGATATGTGGTGCGCGGTTCTCCAGCATCCAACTGGAACCGGCGCATTTGCTGATGACCTCGACAAACTTATCTGGTGTCACGCCTTGGGTCATCCCAAAGGTCAGCGCCTCTGCCATCGCCGCGATATGAACGCCTGCCAGCAGCTGGTTCACCGCCTTCATCGCAGAGCCTGCACCGGCGCTGTCGCCCAATTCAAATACTGTGGCGGCTGTCGCGTCCAGAACGGCGCGCGCGGCCTCGAAAGCATCGGCAGTACCCGATGCCATCACCGACAAATCCCCCCTTGCCGCTTTGATCGACCCGCCAGAGATTGGCGCATCCAGATAATGCACACCGTGTGCGGCGCAACGTGCCGCCATATCGCGTGCAAATTCGGGGGGGACGGTTGCGCAGGCCATGACCACCGCCCCTTTGCGCATCATTGGAACCAATGCGTCAGCGCCAAACAACACCTCTTGGGTCTGGGCTGCATTCAGAACAACGACAACGGCCGCGTCCAGTTTTGGCGCCACATCCGTCAGCGCGCCTTGCGCACCGCCTTCTGACTGGAACCGCGTCACCTGTGCCGGAACAACATCAAATCCGTGCGTCGTATGTCCCGCACGCAGGCAAGACGCCGCCATGCCGTAACCCATAGAGCCCAGTCCGATTACGGCGGTAGTCGTTTGTAATGTCATCTAGAGTGTTCCTTGTTCGGGCAGGGGCATTTCACATCGTACTGCTGGCAAACTGGATTGTCACCGCAGGGATAATGTCGTGGATGTCGCTTGGTCAGACGCTCAACGTGGCGGTAACGGCCCGTTTCCAACCCGCATATCTGGCGTCTCGTTTGTCGGCGTCCATGGTGGGGGTGAACGTCTGGTCAATCGCCCAATTCGCGGCAAACCCTGCCATGTCAGGGTATAGGCCGGCCCGCTGACCAGCCAGCCAAGCGGCACCCATTGCGGTGGTTTCCAACACGGTTGGGCGGTCCACGGGGGCGTCAATGATATCCGACAGGAACTGCATCGCCCAATTGCTTGCGCTCATCCCGCCATCTACGCGCAAGGTGGGCGCGGTGCCGCTGTCTTGCCAATCGGCGTGCATCGCTTCCAGCAGGTCGCGGGTCTGGAAACC
>JAFMHE010000011.1:30785-33161 GCA_017854675.1 Paracoccaceae bacterium
CATGCCGGGCTCAAAACAAGCCTGTCCGATGGTGGCGGCCTGTTGGTCGCCCGCAACGCCCATGATTGGCAGGGATGCGCCCAGCAACTCCGCATCTGTGGTGCCAAAATCAGCGGCGCAATCCATGACTTTGGGCAGCATTTCCATGGGGATGTCGAAAAGGTCGCAGATTGAGGCGCTCCACGCACCTTTGTGGATGTCATAAAGCATCGTGCGCGCGGCATTGGTGGCGTCGGTCACATGCGCCTTGCCGCCTGTTAGTTTCCAGATGAGAAAACTGTCGACGGTGCCAAACAGAATCTCGCCCTTGGCAGCGCGGCTGCGGGCGTCCGGTATGGTGTCGAGGATCCACTTGAGTTTCGTACCGGAGAAATACGGATCAGCCAGCAAACCCGTTTTGGCCGTGATCATCGCGTCGTGGCCTGCGTCTTGGAGTGTGCGGCAGAAATCAGCGGTGCGGCGGTCTTGCCAGACGATGGCGTTATAAAGTGGCGCGGCTGTGGTGGCGTCCCACACCACCGTCGTTTCGCGTTGGTTGGTGATGCCGATGGCAGCGATGTCAGTCGCGCTTAGCCCCGCTTTGGCGATGGCATCGCGGCAGGTTTGCAATGTGGTAGACCACAGATCGGCAGGGTCATGTTCAACCCAACCGCTTTTCGGGAAATGCTGCGGGAATTCCTGTTGCGCTGTGGCGATGACCTGCATGTCGGCGTCAAAGACAAGCGCGCGGGATGACGTCGTGCCCTGATCAATGGCGAGGATGTGGGTCATGGTCTTGGGTCCTTCAGGTCTGTAGCGCGGTCGTCATCCACGTATCTAAACGGGCCGCCTCTTCCGTGGTCAAGCGCAGGCCCAGTTTGCTGCGTCGCCACAGCACGTCTTCGGCGGTTTGGGCGTATTCGCGTGACATCAGCCAGCGGACTTCGGTTTCAGTCAGATTGTAGCCAAAAAGCTCGCCCAGAGCGTTCGCGTCTTTCGCATCACCCAGCATATCCCAAGCCTCGGTGCCATAGGCGCGGATCAGGCGCGTGGCCCATTTGAGATCGAGGAAAGAGTAGTCGGTTTGTAGCTTGCTGATGAGTGCAGCGACGCCATCGACAGGGAAATCACCACCGGGCAGGGGAACCTCGGCGGTCCAGTGATCCTTTAGACCGGCAAAGAAAGGCGCGACCTTGTCCATCACGTCTTCGGCCAGTTTGCGGTAGGTGGTGATCTTGCCACCAAAAATATTGAGGATCGGCGCACCGCCTACAGCCTCGACTTTCAGCACATAGTCCCGCGTTGCAGCGGCGGCAGATTTCGCGCCATCGTCATAAAGCGGGCGCACACCTGAATAGGTCCAGACGATATCGTCATCGGTCAGTTGTTGGTTAAAGTAGCTGTTGGCGAAGTTGATGAGGTACGTCTGTTCTTCGGGCGTGCAAACGGGTTTGACGTCCGGATCATCATGTTCCGCGTCTGTCGTGCCGATCAGGGTAAAATCCGTCTCGTATGGAATCGCAAAGATGATGCGTCCGTCGGTGCCTTGGAAGAAATAGCATTTGTCGTGATCATACAGCCGCTTGGTCACGATGTGGCTGCCGCGCACCAGACGCACGCCTTCGGTCGAATTCACGCGCACCTTGCCTTGGATGATGTCGCCGACCCATGGGCCACCGGCGTTGATCAGCATCTTGGCGTGGTGGGTGTGCGATTCACCGCCCGTCTCTGTGGTGATCTCCCATAGATCATTCACGCGGGAGGCTGAGATGACTTTCGTGCGCGTCATAATCTGCGCGCCCCGGTTTTTTGCGTCACGGGCGTTTAAAACGACCAGACGCGAATCCTCGACCCAGCAATCTGAGTACTCAAACGCTTTGTGGAACTGCGGTTGCAGTGGTGCGCCCTCTGCCGTGCCGTTGAGGGATATCGTTTTGGCACCGGGCAAGATTTTGCGGCCCCCCAGATTATCATACAGAAACAGACCAAAGCGGATCAGCCAAGCAGGACGCCGCCCGCGCGTCCATGGCATCACGATGTTGAGGATGTTGGAGGTTGGTGTGCCGCCCTCGAAACGCATGTCCTTGTGATAGGGCAGCACGAACCGCATCGGCCATGAGATATGCGGCATCGCTTTGAGCAACGTCTCGCGTTCGACCAAGGCATGGCGCACGAGGTTTATCTCGAAATATTCCAGATAGCGCAGACCGCCATGGAACAGCTTAGTAGAGGCGGATGAGGTGGCGGACGCCAGATCATTCATCTCGGCCAGTGCCACGGACATGCCACGTCCAGCAGCATCGCGTGCAATTCCGCAGCCGTTGATACCACCACCGATGATAAAAAGGTCGAGGGGAGCGTCTTTGGTCAATTAAATGCTCCCGTCTTTGTGATTGG
>JAFMHE010000189.1 GCA_017854675.1 Paracoccaceae bacterium
ATCAAAGTCAAGAGTTCTGGCAGTTTGCACACCGAATAATCTGTTTGACGTAGGGTTATTTTTTGCAAACCATTCCGCAGTGCGGAATGACGGCCCGAAAAATATGACGAATCCCGAATGTAAAAATCGGCTAGCCTTTGACGCTCAGAACATCCGCCGCTTTCTTTAGCAGATCCGCATAAACTGTCTCGAGCTGCTTCTTTTTTACGCGGAACGCTGGACCACCCACATTAAGCCCGTACACGCGCGCGCCGTTCAATGTGCTGACCGGAACAGCGATTCCATTCACATCACTGCGCCATGTGCCATAGGCCGAAACGAACCCTTTATCCGCATATTCCGCTGCCGCCTCGGCATAATATTTTTGCCCCTCGGCAGCCATTTCAGGGCTATGTTCGTGGGCAAAGCGGAACACCCGTTCGCGGTCCTCGTCCTGCATTCCGACCAGAATGGACCGTCCGATTGCCGACTGGAATATCGGCAGCCGCGACCCCACGCGAATGGAAAGCGATACATTTTCAAACGACCGTTTTGTCATCAGATACACAACATCCAGCCGGTGTTGTTCGCCCAAGGCAACCGTCACATAGGTGTTTGGCCCGTCGCGCAGCGCGCTCATCTCGACCTCGGCGCGGTCCACGACATCCATCGCGGACAACACACCATAGCCAAGCTGCAGCACTCCCGCGCTCAGCCGGTATGTCCCCACCCGCGCATCTGCCACCAGATAATCCAATGCGCACAGCGTATGCGTCAGCCGTGATATCGTCGCTTTTGGCAGGCCGGTCCGTTCGGAAAAATCGCTATTGGTCAGTGTGATTTCATTGCGCCTGAAACACCGCAGCAGGTCCAACCCCCGCGCAAGCGCGGTCACAAAATTGCGGTCCTTTTCCTCGGTGCTGGCAGCAAAATCATCCACGCGGAAACTATCCCCGCTTGAGGGCATCAAGCCCATGCTGCGCAAACACCGGCACAAAGGCACCAACCTTCATCGCACGTTCGGGGTTGGACGCATTGCCATCCAGCGCCCGTTTCAGCACACCTTGAATGATCCCCGCCATCCGGAAAAAACAGAACCCTAAATAATAACCAAAGTTATCAATTCCATCGAGGCCGCGCCGCTGGCAATAAGCCGCGATAAACGCCTCATCCGACGGCAGACCCAATGCGGCGCGGTCCAGACCGCCCATGCCCCGACCCTCGGACCCGGCAGGCAGTTGCCACTGCATGATGACAGCAGCCAAATCCGCAAACGGATGCCCAATCGTGGATAATTCCCAATCCAGCACCGCACGACATTGCGTGCCTGTGGCGTCAAAAATCATGTTGTCGATCCGGTAATCCCCATGCACCAAGGTGCGCTGCCCATCATCCTTGGGCTGACGTTTGACCAGTTCTTCCATCAACGCGTTCATCGCAGGAATATCCTGCGTCTCGGACGCGCGGTACTGCTTGGTCCAGCGCCCTGTCTGGCGTTCAAAATAATTCCCGTCAGGCCCGTAATCCGCCAGTCCGACCTTGTGAATATCGACCTCGTGCAAGGCCGCCAACACGCGGTTCATCTCGTCGATAATCGCGGTGCGATCCGCCACAGGCACATCCGGCATCGCAGGTTCATTGAAATTCCGCCCCGGCACATGGTCCATGATATAGAACATCGACCCGATCACACCGTCATCTTCACACAGCAAATGCATCTTGCTGACCGGAACATCCGACCCCTCAAGCGCCTTTTGCACGCGGTATTCCCGATCAACCGCATGGGCAGATTTCAACAAAACCCCCGGTGGTTTACGCCGCAACACATAATTTCGGCTGGGCGTTTTCAACATGAAAGTCGGGTTCGACTGCCCGCCCTGAAATTTCGTGACCTCCATCGGTCCCTCGAAACCCGGCAGATTTTCCTTGAGGTACGCCGCCACCGCGCCTTCATCGAGAGTTTGTGTATCTGTGCTCATATCTGTCCCCGTCCCTAGCTGTAGCTTAGCAGCCCCGCGCCCGCCGGTGTCATAAAATGCGGCGTCGCGTTGAATTCGTTAAGTGAAAAAGCAGCACCAGAGAACATGAACCGCGTACATGCGGTGTTCTTGATCTGCAAATTCAGGTGCATCATTTGCCGGTTCGGCGCCCCCAGCGCCACGCTGGTCATCTGCCCAATCACCCCACCTGACGAGATCACCAAAACCCGCTTGGCACCTGTGTCACAGGCAAATGCGCGCGCCGCCTCAACCCGTGCGGCGAACTCTGCGTAAGTCTCGGACGCGCCTTCAAACGCTGCATCCTGCCATTCAAAAACCGTCTCGCGCAGGGTCCGGAAATGTGTCTTGCGATCTGCCGTCACGGGATGCGGTATGTTGCCTTTGAACCGCGCCTTTAGCAAATCACCAAAGTCATATTCATTGAACCCTGCATGCTGTTCCGGCGCGTCCACAAACCCCATCGACGACAAAGTATCGACCTGCCGTTTTAGCGTTCCGGTCACCAAACGGTCCGGCACCCACTCCATCTCGCGCAGCAGGGCACCGACGGCTTCGGCCTGCTGGTGCCCCAGATCAGACAGCACATCATAGTCATCCGCACCAAACGACGCTTGCCCATGACGGATGACCAATAGTTCCGCCATTACGTAAACTCAGCCGCCAGCTTTTTACCAGCCGCAAAGTATTCATCTGCCATCCGGTCCACAATCGCGCCCGCAGGCCCGACCGACTTGATCGCCCCGATCCCCTGACCAGAGCCCCAGATCGTCTTCCACGCTTTGGGTTTTTCACGGTCCGTCCCGAAGTTCATCGAAGATGCATCTGCCGTCGGCAAGTTATCCGGGTCCATGCCCGCGGCCTCAACAGACCCCTTCAAATAATTCCCCCAAACGCCGGTAAAGAGCGAGGAATAAACAATATCCTCAGCCCCGGAACCCACGATCATATCCTTATATCCCTGATCGGCATTCGCCTCATCTGTGGCAATAAACGGCGACCCGGTATAGCCCAGATCGGCCCCCATCGCCCGCGCGCCCAGCAGCGATTCACCCGTGGCAATCGCACCCGACAACGCAATCGGCCCGTCGTACCATTCCCGAATTTCGCGGACCAAAGCGAACGGCGACTGCTGCCCCGCATGCCCACCTGCCCCGGCGGCAACGGCAACCAAACCATCGGCGCCCTTTTCCACGGCTTTATGCGCAAACTTGTTGTTGATGATGTCGTGCAGCACGATCCCACCACACGAATGCGCGGCCTCGTTCACTTCCACACGCGCGCCGAGCGAGGTGATCCAGATCGGCACCTCATGCTTTACGCAAATCTCCAGATCCCGGTCCAGCCGCGCATTGGAACGGTGCACAATCTGGTTCACCGCATAGGACGCCGCAGGATTATCCGGGTTCGCCTGATTGTACCGGTCCAGCTCTTCTTTGATCTCCGTCAACCATGTGTCGAGCAGCGGATGCTCTCCCTCGCCCTCCCGCGCATTCAGCGCCGGGAACGATCCTACGATCCCCGCCTTACATTGCGCAATCACCAGTTTCGGCACCGAAATGATAAACAGCGGTGAGGCGATCAATGGAATGCGCAGCCCTTGCAGCGCGCGAGGCAGATGAGAATCGTGTCGGGCCATAGAGCCTCCAAAAGCGTTCATGTTGACGGTCAAGGGGCGGGTAAAACCGCCCCGTTTGTTAGCGAACATCGCCATTAGTGCGCGCCGCAGTCCCGGACTTGATCCGGGACCTCTTGGTTAACGTGGAGGTCCCGCGTCACGCGCGGGACTGCGGCACGCTTTAATCTCACAGAACCTCGAACAGACCAGCCGCACCCATGCCGCCGCCGACACACATGGTGCAGACAACGTACTTCGCACCGCGACGCTTGCCCTCGATCAACGCGTGACCAACCATGCGCGCACCTGACATGCCATAAGGATGCCCGATGGAAATCGCACCACCGTTCACGTTCAACAACTCGTCTGGAATGCCCAGAACATCACGCGACTGGATCACCTGAACCGCGAACGCCTCGTTCAGCTCCCACAGACCAATGTCGTCCATCTTCAGCCCGTGCGCGGCCAACAGCTTTGGCACCGCATAGATCGGACCAATGCCCATTTCATCAGGCTCGCAACCTGCGGCCATGACGCCAACGTAACGGCCCAATGGCTGCAAACCGGCCTTCTCCGCCGCCTTGGCTTCCATGATAACAGACGCAGACGCACCATCGCTCAACTGCGACGCGTTACCGGCAGTGATGTACTTGCCTTCCTTGATGTGAATGCCGTCCTTATGCACCGGCTTCAGACCCGCCAAATTCTCGGCAGACGTTCCCGGACGGTTGCCCTCATCTTTGGACAGCGTCACTTCATGCTCGGAAATCTCTTTGGTTTCACGGTCCTGCATCAGCATGGTTGAGGTCATCGCGACGATCTCGTCGTCGAACTTGCCCGCTTCTTGCGCCAGATGCGTGCGCTCTTGGGACCGCGCGCCATATTCGTCCTGACGCTCGCGGCTGACGTTATAACGCTCGGCCACTGTCTCTGCTGTCTCCAGCATCTGCATGTACATCTCTGGCTTGTTCGCGCGCAGCCATGGATCGGCCTTTACCCGCATTTCTGGCGTCTGGATCATCGAAATACTCTCGACCCCGCCACCAACAACAACGTCCATGCCGTCCATCACAACCTGCTTGGCCGCTGTGGCAATTGCCATCATGCCGGACGCGCATTGACGGTCCAATGACATCCCCGCAACCGTCACCGGCAGACCCGCACGGATTGCCGCTTGCCGCGCGATATTGCCCGCACCATGACCCTGCTGGAGTGCTGCCCCCAAGATCACGTCATCCACTGCAGACCCTTCAATGCCTGCCCGCTCAACCGCGTGGCGGATCGCATGCGCGGCCAGTTCCTGCGGTGTGGTGTTGTTAAAAGCGCCCCGGTAGGCTTTGCCAATCGGGGTCCGTGCGGTCGATACGATTACTGCGTCACGCATGTGTAGTCTCCTTATATATCTTGTTTACCAATCCAGCTTCAGACCACGGGCCTGCGCTGCATTGAGGGCGTATTTCTTGGTCTGTGAAAACGCGTCGGCCAATTCTTGTTGACCCTCCGCATCCGTAATCCGGGCAAACTGCGCGGCCACCGCTTCGGGCGTGTTGTCCGCATCTTGCAACGTTATGCCTGTCGTCTCGTAAATCCGTGTCTGCGCGAAACTGCCTGCACCCGCACCCAGAATAACCCGCGAAGGCGCATCCTCTGATACCAGATACAACAATCCCGGCGTGATCGTTTCAGGCGCAAGCAGGGCCGCTGCCTCCGCAGGCAACAACTCTTCCGTCATCCGTGTCGCGGCAGTCGGGGCCAACGTATTGACCCGAATGTTATCCCGCGCGCCTTCGATGTGCAGCACGTTCATCAGCCCGATCATCGCGGCCTTGGCAGCCCCGTAATTCGACTGACCAAAGTTGCCATAGATGCCAGAGGCCGACGCGGTGAAAACCACCCGCCCGTACTTTTGCGCCCGCATATGCGGCCAACAGGCATGCGCCACGTTTGCCGACCCGATCAGATGCACATCGACCACTTTGCGGAAATCGGACATCTCCATCTTGGCAAACGTCTTGTCGCGCAGGATGCCCGCATTGTTGACGGCAATATCGACCCGCCCCCAAGCATCCATCGCTTGGGCCACCATATCCTTGACGCCGTCCTCGTCCGACACGTCACAGCCGTGGGCCATCGCCTCACCGCCCATCGCCTTGATCTCGGCCACAACCGCGTCAGCCGCCTCCGACGACGCGCCCGACCCGTCACGCCCGACGCCAAGGTCATTCACGACAACCTTCGCACCGCGCGCCGCCAACCCCAACGCATGCGCGCGGCCCAATCCGGTGCCCGCACCCGTTACAATCGCAACACGGTCGTCAAATCTGATCTCAGCGACCATCAGTGCAGCGCCTGTTCAAAAATATTCGGCCCCGACATCACGTTGATGCCGCCAGACACAGGAATAATCGCACCCGTTACATAGGCGCCACCACGTCCACACAGGAACAACACACAGCCCGCAATATCCTCATCACGGCCCACACGCCCCAAAGGCACATCTTTGCCAACCTTGCTGCGCATATCCTCGTCATGCGTGGCGAACGCTGTCATCTTGGACACAAACGGCCCCGGTGCCAGCGCGTTCACAGTGACCGCTTGGCCCGCCAGTTCCTTGCCCAAAATGCGCGTCATGTGGTGCACAGCAGCCTTGGACATGGAATAGGAATACGCCCCATCGCCCATTTCTCGCTCACCCATCACGGACCCCACATTGATCACCCGCGCAGGATCATCCACTGTCCCGCCTGCAATCAACATCGGCAACAGTTTCTGGGTCAGGTCAAACATCCCTGCCACATTCACGTTCATCACCTTTTCCCAAGCGGCATGGGGGAACTGCCCCAAAGGCGCGCCCCACGTAATGCCCGCGTTGTTCATCAGAATGTCGATCTTTTCGGTGCGTTCCTTCACAGCCGCAACCAGCGCATCGACGCCTTCCTCACTGCCGACATCGCCGCCAAAACCAATCGCCTTGCCGGATGCACCCAGCGCATTCAATTCCGCCGCGACCGCCTCACAGGCATCGCCCTTGCGCGACGCCATCAACACAGTCGCACCCGCACGAACCAAAGCCTCGCAGGCCATGCGCCCGATGCCCGTTGCACCGCCAGTGACCAAGGCCACCTTTCCGTCCAACCCAAACAGCGTTTGAATATCCATCAGAAGCCCCTCAATTTTGCAATTTTCTCAGCGTGGTAGGAATAGTCGCCCAACCACTCCGCGCCGACCCGCGCGCGTTTCATATAAAAGCCCATGTCATAGGCGTCCGTCATCCCGATCCCGCCATGCATCTGCACGCCTTCGATCACAGCCAGTTTTGCCGTATCCGTCGCCCGCGCCTTGGCCAATGAAACCGCCAGCGCCGCATTGTCGGGATCTTCATCCAGCATTCTGCCTGCGTTCAAGATCGCCGAAGCCGTCACTTCAATCTCGCACCACAAATGCGCCGCGCGGTG
>JAFMHE010000190.1 GCA_017854675.1 Paracoccaceae bacterium
ACTTTCTGGACCTTCACTACCGGTTCGCCAATGACCACTTTTGATTGACTTCATACCCACCTAAGAGTGTCTTGCTCGGACTTAGGCGTCCGCTGAAAATAATGAGCCAACCTTTGTAACCTAGAAAGCGGTCATTGCTCGTCTAAAATAAACCGAAGCATTACATCAAACATCCTTCGCCCAAATTTCCATCAGTGTCCGGGCGATTTCGACCGTTTTGTCGGCATAAATCGCGACCTGAAGCGATTCTTGCCCGTAATGGTTTGCAAGTGAAATCAACTCTCCGCTTTCGATTTCCCGGTACGCCATACTGAACGGAAGCCAACCAATTCCCAACCCCTTGAGCACAAGTTCGCGCGTCCCGCTTGAGAAGGCCGAGACGCTAAACGTATTTGCGCTGGCACTTGGGATGCCAAAGGGTCGGTCGTTCTTGCGCAGCACTTCACCAAAATAGCTGTCCTCGGGATAGACGATTGCGGGCGTATTCGCCGGTACATTACCGAAATCCGTTACAACATAGCGCAATGCACCCCCGACAACCGGCACCAGATAGTCATTTCCCCACACGCCACGCCGAATGTCAGGGCCGAATTGAAGCCTGCGGACGCTTTCGGCCTCATAGCAAAGCAACATGCTTGTATCGCCACGTAGAAACATCGACACACAGTCGTTCAGATTACCGGCACGGAGCCGGAATTGCAGGCCTGGAAGCGCATTTTTTGCGCGCAGTGCCATATCCGGAAACGTCGCGCAAATGGGGGCGTGCTGTGCGGCCAGTTCAACTGTCATCCGCGACTTTTCAAAATGCGCAATTTTTGTGCGCAATTCACGTAGACGGACCATGAGGGCGCGGATTTCCTCTTCGTTGGATGTCAGTGCTTCGCTGATCACGACCCTGTTCTTTTTGCGGTCAAGAACATCCGTGCCCAGCCAGTCCTCAAACCCCCTGATCCGCCGCGAAAAAGCAGGCTGGGTGATGTTTCGCCGCGCCGCAGCCCGGGACATATTGCCTTCCTCTAGCAACACAAGAACGTCGTCCAGCCATTGAAATTGCATCATTCACTCCTTTTGCTCATACCACATGTATGGGCAGGCATAGAAAAAAGCACTGTATTTCTGCATGACCCCAGACAATGGTTTGCCTGAACATGACTTGAGGGATATTATGACTGCAACTGAACACGCAACGGCGCAAAACCTGACAGAGGCTGCGGATTTGATGGCAAGCCGCTGCAAGGACCTCGCCGTCCGGCTGGCAAAATTTCCGCGCGTGGCATTGGGCCATTTCCCAACACCGCTTGAACCTATGGATCGCCTCAGCGAAGAACTGGGCGGCCCGCGTCTTTGGGTAAAGCGCGACGACTGTACCGGACTGTCCTCTGGCGGCAACAAGACTAGAAAGCTGGAATACTTGATGGCTGACGCCCAGCAAAAGGGCGCGGACACGATCATTACCCAAGGTGCGACCCAGTCCAACCACGCCCGCCAAACGGCAGCAGCTGCAGCCAAGCTGGGGATGGCATGCCATATCCTGCTGGAAGATCGCACCGGATCAAATGACGGCAGCTACATTATGAACGGCAACGTCCTATTGGACCGTCTGCATGGCGCAAGCGTCTCCAAACGCAGTGGCGGCACGGACATGAATTCCGAGATGGAGACCCTTGCAGACAAATTGCGGCAAGAGGGCAAGACCCCCTACATCATCCCCGGTGGTGGGTCGAATACCATTGGCGCGCTTGGGTACGTCAATTGCGCCCGCGAGTTAGTCGAGCAATCTATCAGCAAAGGGCTCGAGATTGATGCTCTTGTCCATGCGACCGGCAGTTCAGGAACACAGGCAGGTCTGGTAACCGGACTGGCCGCGATCCAGAGCAACATTCACCTTCTCGGTATTGGTGTGCGGGCACCGCAGGAGAAACAAGAAGGCATGGTGCATGATCTTGCACAGCGTACGGCCACCTATCTTGGCGCACCCAATGAGATTGCCCGCAGCGCTGTACGTGCCAATTGCGACTATGTCGGCCCCGGCTATGGCTTGCCAACAGACGGGATGGTCGCGGCACTCAAACTTCTGGCGCAGACCGAAGGGCTTTTGTTTGATCCAGTTTATTCTGGCAAGGGCCTAGACGGGCTGATCGATCTGACTCGCAAGGGCCATTTCGACGGCATGAATAACGTTGTTTTCCTCCATACAGGAGGAAGCGCCGCACTCTTTGGCTACCCCGACACCTTCGGACTGCCGGGCTACTCAGCATAAAAACCCACAAAAATGGACCAACAAGGAGACTAAAAATGACTTTGAAAATGAAACTCATGACCGCAGCGCTTGCCAGTGTCGTAAGCGTCCCGGCCTTCGCCGAAGACGTGAAAATCGGCGTCCCTACATGGACTGGCGCACAGGCGATCGCCTATGTGCTTGGCGAAGTGGTCACCACGCGGATCGGCGGAACCGTCGATTACGTTCCCGGTAACAACGCTACGATTTTCCAAGCGATGGACCAAGGCGAAGGCGACATTGATGTCCATCCTGATGTCTGGCTGCCAAACCAAGAAAGCTTTACCAGCCAATACGTTGATGACGCGGGTACTGTTACGCTGTCGTCGAACCCTTATCAGGGCAACCAAGGTTTCTGCGTCTCCAAGGACTTTGCAGCAGCGAATGACATCACGGATATCGCTGATCTGGGCCGCCCGGACGTTGCCGCATTGATGGATAGCGACGGTAACGGTTTGGGCGAGATGTGGATTGGCGCACCCGGCTGGGCCTCTGCAAACGTCAACGAAGTAAAGGTTCGCGACTACGGTCTGCTTGATTTTATTGAGCCTATTCGCGCCGAAGAGGCCGTGAAAACCGCACGGATCAAAGACAGTATCGCCAAGGGTGAAGGCTATGCCTTTTACTGCTACGAACCCCATGCGGTTTGGTACATGTTTGATGTTGTGATGCTGACCGAGCCTGCATTTGATCCAGCAAAATACATTATGGTGCAGCCGTCTGATGACGCGGACTGGTATGAGAAATCGATGGTCGCGACCAAAGATGACCTCAAGCAGGTTCAGATCGCATGGTCAAATTCCCTGCCAGAACGTTCCCCTGCCATCGCAGAATTCTTTGCAAATTTTGAGCTGACTGCCGATGACGTCAGCAACCTTGCTTTTGAAATCAGCGCAAATGGCCGCGAGCCAGCAGAGGTTGCAGCCGAATGGGTTGCCGCAAATTCTGACCGCGTTGATGCAATGCTGGGCCTGTAAGCCGAGCTTTGAAGTGAACAATGTCGGCGCGGGACGACCGCGCCGACAATGCAAATAGCGGGTGAGGCAACCATGCAAACCAATGACTGCGTTATTGAAATCTCGAACGTCTGGAAGATTTTTGGTGCTAAACCAGAGGCCGCCTTACAAGCCATCCGTGACAGGGGCTTGTCCAAGACCGACGTTCTGGCAGAATTCAATTCTGTTGTTGGGGTCGCCGATGTTTCGCTTTCGGTAAATCGCGGCGAGATCTTTTGCATCATGGGTCTGTCTGGCAGCGGTAAATCGACCTTGGTGCGCCACTTTAACCGGCTGCTTGAACCCACTGCCGGCAAGATAGAGATCGAAGGCACTGATGTAATGGCCTTAGGTCCCAAAGAGCTGCAGACTTTCCGCAATCGCAAGATCGGTATGGTGTTCCAGAACTTTGCTTTGATGCCGCACAGGTCTGTATTGGACAACGTTGCGATGCCGTTGGAAATCCGGCACGTCGCTAAGAATGAACGTCTGCGGCAAGCTGCGGCGATCCTTGATATTGTCGAGCTGGGCGCATGGGGTGCAAAGTTTGCCCATGAGCTGTCAGGTGGTATGCAACAGCGCGTCGGTTTGGCACGCGCACTTGCGGCAAACCCCGATGTGTTGTTGATGGACGAGCCGTTCTCGGCACTTGATCCTTTGATCCGCAGGCAGTTGCAGGATGAATTCATCCGCCTGTCGAAGATCCTCAAGAAGACGACCATCTTCATCACCCACGACCTTGATGAGGCCGTCCGCATTGGCGACCGCATTGCGATCATGCGGGACGGAAAGGTCGTGCAGATCGGCACCGCCGAAGACATCGTCATGAACCCCGCAGATGATTACGTGGCCGACTTTGTCGCCGGAATCTCGCGACTGAAGGTCGTGCATGCCCACGCCGTCATGCAGCCTCTTGATAGCTTTATTGCCAAAAATGGCCCCGTTTCTAGCAATGCACGCTGTGTCGATGGGCACGAAACACTCAGCAATCTCATCAACCTTGCTATTGACGATGAAAATCCAATCCTCGTGCAAGATGGTGGCACCGATATTGGCATTGTCACACGCGCTGATTTGCTGCGTACCGTTATCGAAGGAACAGAGGTATCATGATGGACACGACCGTAAATCCGCTTGACGATCCCAACAGCGAAGCCGCAATCGCCTATGCCGAAGAACGGCGCGAAAACATTCGCACCTTTGTGCGAACCAATCCTGACTATTACATCACGAACTTTAACAAGATCGGCGCTTCGTCGCGTTTTACCCCCACATTCAATCTTATGGCAGGTATTTTCGGCCCAATCTGGTTTGGCGCGCGGGGGCTTTGGTCTTGGGCGCTGCCATTTCTGATCCTAGAAGTGCTCGCGATGGTGCAAATTGCGCGCGGGCTTTTCGGTGATCTTGGGGCCGATGCAATGGCACGGATTGCCTCTATTGAAGGCACGTTGGAACTGCGCCGTCAGCAACTTGCGGCAGCAATCGAGTCTGGTTCGGACAGGGTCGATGCGTTCCGCCGTGCCGTTGACGGCTTGGAAAGCAACATTGATGGCATGCGGGACGAAGCGGTAGCCATGGCGGCACAAGGGCCGCAGATTGCTTTGATTGGTTTGATCATCCTGATCGTGGCGAAAGCCGCCCAAGCCACCGTGGCCAATTGGGCGCTTGAAGCGCGATTCTCCGATTGGGTTTCTGATCGCACGATCCGTTCGGCCATGCCGATGTCGCACATTATCCTAAGCGCAATTTTCATGGCTCTGATCGTCATGGCGGCCATGTTTCATTACAGTTTCCCCGGAAGATTTGATCTTCTCAGCAACTTTCCGACAAACCCTGATATCCGGCTCACGAGTATTGATAGGGTTGAGGGTTTCTTTAATTGGGCTGTGTTGAACGGAGATGCGCTTTTTGATGCGATCACCTTTGTGATCCGTCTTTTGCTAGATGCGTTGGAAATCGTCTTTGTGAGCACGCCGTGGATCGTGATTGCCGCATTGATAATCTTGCTGACGTGGTTGACGGCTGGTGTTCGTATGGCGATCTGGTCAGGTGCTTTCTTGTCCTACATGGGTTTGTTGGGCTTTTGGGAAAAGGCGATGACAACACTTGCCCTGCTTGGTACGGCGGCCTGTCTGTCCATTTTGATCGGCATTCCACTGGGCATGTTCGCGGCGCGCCGCCCGCGGTTTTACGCAGCCATTCAACCTATCATGGACTTTATGCAGACAATGCCTGCATTTGTTTTCATGATCCCCGTCATTGCCTTTTTCGGCACGGGCAAACCGGCCGCTGTGGTGACAACAATGATCTTTGGCGGCACACCAGTTGTGCGTCTGACAGTTCTGGGGCTGCGGGGTGTGCCCGAGAGTGTGCGAGAAGCCGCAATCTCGTTCGGGGCAAATAAATGGTATCTGCTGACCCGGGTCGATCTCCCGCTCGCCAGCCCATCGATCCGGGCGGGCATTAACCAGACGATCATGCTCTCATTGGCGATGGTCGTGGTTGCATCTTTGATCGGGGCTAAAGGTCTTGGCGAAGACGTGCTGGAGGCCTTGCAATACGCCAACGTCGGGCAAGGCATTCTCGCAGGCTTTGCGATCCTGTTCTGCGCCATGATCCTTGACCGGATTGTGCAGGGCAAGCGCAAGTGAAACCGCTGGTGATGGTTCACGGCTTTATGGGCGGCAGCGCCCAGTGGGTTGAAGAGACAGCAGGCCTGTCGGACTTACGCGACATCATTGCAATCGACCTGCCGGGATTTGGGGCAAATAACCATCTCGCCCCGATCAATACCATCGGTGGGTTGGCAGATTGGATGATTGACGCGTTGGACAGTCGAGATGTGCAGACTTTTGATCTTCTGGGTCACTCGATGGGCGGGATGATTGTGCAAGAGATGGCACGCAAAGCCCCGGATAGGATCAAAAAGTTGGTGCTTTACGCCACAGGAGCGAAAGGCGTGTTGCCTGGACGATTTGAGACGATTGCCGAAAGCAAAAAGCGCGCACGCTCGGACGGTGCGCAAGCCACTGCGCGGCGCATCGCGGCGACGTGGTTTCTGCACCGCGAAGAAGCCGCCGGTTATGCAAGCTGTGCCGCAATCGCGGAACACGCAAGTCTTGGCGCTATACTGGCTGGCTTAGACGCTATGCAAGACTGGTCAGGAGAAACAGTGCTTGGCAATCTGACCCAAGAAACGCTGGTAATCTGGGGTGATTGCGACCGCACGTACACGTGGGACCAGACGGCCTTGTTGTGGAAGACCATCCCGAAGACCCACCTCGCCGTTATCCCGGGGTGCGCGCATGCGGTCCATCTTGAAAAACCAAAGCTATTTGCGGCCTTTTTGCGCGACTATCTGGAACGAGACGTTTAAAGCGTTGAGCGCCCAGATAAAGCTTCGCGACCAGTCCTGATATGTGCGCAGGACCGAATTCCTTTCAGTTCAAACAATCGAATAATATTTGAAATATAAGATTTCGCGGCGTTGAATACCTGGATCCGTTTCCGGTGCCAACTCAATTGCTTTGTTAGCTTCATACGTTCGGCGACGTTGACAGGACGCTACTTTGCTGACGTCACTCTGCAGTAATTGTAACAACATGTATGAATGTCCGGTTGTGGGATGCAAAAAAAGTCGATCAAGCGAAGACTACGTCGACTCGTCAATTTGTTCTTCATTGTGCCAATCCCGCGACGCCAGACATTCGCTGCGCTGCAGAAAGTTGGTAAAGTGGGCTCAAACC
>JAFMHE010000191.1 GCA_017854675.1 Paracoccaceae bacterium
GCGGGTCGGACGCTGAAATTATACGGTAAAGACGTGCTGCCGATGGCGGGGGAATACACCGGACAGGTGATGCTGGACGGGGTCACCGCGTTCTTGCGGGCTGCCGCGCCTGATATGTTGCCGGGGCAAGTGCGGGCGCCGAATATGGAAGCGCCGCAGATACCCGATTTGTCGAAAACCGTGCCGATCCGGCCACCGGGGTTCTGTACGGGATGTCCTGAGCGGCCGATTTTCGCAGGTATGAAGCTGGTTGAGCAGGAATTAGGCAAGAGCCAGATCACCGCCGACATCGGATGCCATTTGTTCGGGTCGCTGCCGCCGTTCGAGATTGGCGGCGCGACGATGGGTTACGGGCTTGGGCCTGCTGCCAATGCCGCGTTTGATGGTGGCGGGGAGCGGCGCGCGATTTCGATCCTGGGAGATGGCGGGTTTTGGCATAACGGGCTGACGTCGAGCATTGGGAACATGGTGTTCAACAAATCCGACAACGTTGTGATGATCGTCGACAACTATTATTCGGCGGCGACGGGCGGGCAGGATATTCTGTCGAGCCGGGCGCATAATGACACCAAGGCAACGCAAAACCCGATTGGTGCGGCGCTGAAAGGGGTCGGCGTGGAATGGGTGCGCCAGATTGATCATACCTATGATGTGGCCAAGGTTAGAGACACATTAAAGGAAGCGTTAACCACGGATTTCAAAGGACCGAAGGTGATTGTTGCATCCTCGGAATGTATGCTGAACAAGCAGCGCCGAGAGAAACCGATCCGTAACAAAGCGATCAAGGAAGGGCGGCGTGTGGACGTGCCGCGCTTTGGTGTGGATAGTGATGTGTGCACCGGCGATCACGCCTGTATCCGGCTGTCGGGATGTCCGTCGCTGTCGTTGAAACGGCTGGACGATCCGCTGCGCGATGACCCGGTGGCCTATATTGATCAGACCTGTGTGGGCTGCGGGAATTGTGGCGAGGTTGCGGATGCCGCTGTTTTGTGTCCGTCGTTTTACCGTGCCGATGTGGTGCATAACCCCGGTGGATTTGAAAGCTGGCGCGCGGGTGTGCGGGCGATGGTGATCGGCTGGTTGCAGCGGCGGCGCGACAAGAAACGGTTGCGGATGGAGCTGCCTGCATGAACTTTGTGCTGCCTGCAAAAGAAACGGATGCGCGCGTGGGTCAGATCATCAAACTGGCGGTGATGGCCGTAGGCGGGCAGGGTGGCGGCGTGCTGACCGGATGGATTGAAGCAATGGCACGGGCGCAGGGGTATGCGTGTCAGGCGACCAGCGTGGCGGGTGTGGCACAGCGGACAGGCGCCACGATTTACTATGTTGAAATGACACCGGCGAGCGACCAGCAGCCGATTTTTGCGCTGGCCCCTGCGGGCGGTGATGTGGATGTTCTGATCGCGGCGGAAATGATGGAAGTGGGCCGTGCCGTGATGCGCGGGTTCGTGACGCCGGACCGGACGACGCTGATCGGATCGACCCATCGGGCGCTGGCGGTGTCCGAGAAAACCGCGCCGGGTGATGCGATCGCCAGTTCGGACGAGGTACGTGCGGCGGCAGAGATCGCGGCGCAACGGTTGATTTTGGCGGATATGGATGCGCTGGCGGTGGGGCAGGGGTCTGTGATTTCGGCCAGCCTGTTCGGGGCGTTGGCGGGGTCTGGCGCGTTGCCGTTTCCGCGCGAAGCGTATGAGGATGCCATTCGTGCGGGTGGCAAGGGAGTGGAGCCGTCGCTCAAGGCGTTTGGCGTTGGGTTTGAGGCGGCTCTAAACGGCATTGCAGAGCCTGTAAAAGCAGGACCCAAGCCCGCGCCCAAAATGAAGGGCGCGCGGACCCAGATGCAGAAATGGGAGGCGCTTGTGGCGCGCGCCCAAGGTTTGCCGAACGCGGTACAGCAGATGGCTTTGACCGGTTTGATGAAGGTTGTGGACTTTCAGGATACTACCTACGGCGCGGGGTATTTGCAGCGGTTGGAGAACATCGTTGACCTTGATACCGGCGCGCAGGGTTGGGAGCTGAGCGTGACTGCGGCCAAGTACATCGCCAATGCGATGGCCTATGATGATATCATCCGTGTGGCGGATCTGAAAACGCGGGGGCCACGGTTCAACCGTATCCGCGAGGAGATGGGGGTTGAAGGTCAGCAGTTGGTGCAACTGACCGAATTTTTCCACCCCCGCGCCGAAGAGATTGCCAGCATGATGCCCGCCAGGATGGGTGCCAAGTGGGAGGCTGATCCCAAACGCATGGCGCGGCTTGATCGGTGGTTCAACAAGGGGCGGCGGTTGCGTACACATACGCTGCGGTCCTTCCTGATGCTGCATTTTCTGGGTGGGCTGAAAGGCTACCGGATGAAGACGCGCAGGCACGAGGTTGAGGTGGCGCATCTGGAGACGTGGCTGGATCAGAGTTTATCGGTGGTCGAGCAAGATTATGCGCTGGCGGTGGAGATGCTGAAAAACCGCAGATTGGTGAAAGGGTATTCCGATACCCACGTGCGGGGTTTGAGCAAATTCGCGACTGTCATGGGGGCAGCGACATTGTTGCGAGGGCGCGGTGATGCCGCAGAGTGGATGGCGCGATTGCGCGAGGCGGCGCTGCAAGATCCCGAAGGCAAAGCGTTGGAAGGTGCGATCCAGACGGTGCGCAGCTTTGTTTAACCACGATATCTGCGTGGAAGGGTAGACAAACCACCCCTGTTAGCGCTAACAAGTGATCAAAGAACCATCCTGAGGAGGGTATCATGATTCATGATGTTTTAGCGCGTGTCACTGACCGCATCATTGCGCGTTCCGCGCCAACGCGGGATGTTTATATGGCGCAGATGCGCGCAGCGGGCAAAGAAGGGCCAGCGCGGGCGCATCTGTCGTGCAGCGGGCAGGCGCATGCCTATGCCGCGGCGGGCCCGGATCAAGCGAATCTGGCAACCAAGTCTGCGGGCAACATCGGCATTGTGACCGCCTATAATGACATGCTGTCCGCGCATCAGCCGTTTGAACGGTTCCCTGAATTGATCCGCGATGCCGCCCGCGCGGTTGGCGGTACGGCGCAGGTCGCGGGCGGTGTGCCAGCGATGTGTGACGGCGTGACCCAAGGCACGGCAGGCATGGAGTTGAGCCTGTTTTCGCGCGATGTGATTGCGTTGGCTGCCGGTGTCGCGCTGAGCCACAACACGTTCGATACGTCGATCTATCTGGGCGTCTGTGACAAGATTGTGCCGGGGTTGATTATTGCCGCCCAAGGGTTCGGGCATTTGCCATCGGTGTTTTTGCCTGCGGGGCCGATGGTGTCGGGCATTTCCAATGACGAAAAGGCGCAAGTACGTCAGAAATTTGCCGCAGGCGAAGTGGATCGCGCCGAGTTGATGGCGGCCGAGATGGCCGCGTATCACGGGCCGGGAACCTGCACGTTCTATGGCACCGCGAACACCAACCAGATGTTGATGGAATTTATGGGGCTGCATTTGCCCGGTTCCAGCTTTGTGAACCCCAACACACCGTTGCGCGATGCGTTGACCGTGGCGGGTACACAGCGGGCGCTGGCGATCTCGCATCTGGGGGATGAATACATTCCGACCTGTGATGTGCTGGACGTGCGGGCCTATGTGAACGGGATTGTCGGGCTTAATGCGACGGGCGGATCGACGAACCTGTTGATCCATCTGGTTGCGATGGCGCGGGCAGGGGGGATCATTCTGGATTGGCAGGATTTTTCTGATCTGGCGGATGTGACGCCTTTGCTGGCGCGGGTCTATCCAAACGGGTTGGCGGATGTGAACCACTTTCATGCGGCGGGCGGATTGGGTTTCATGATCGGCGAATTGCTGCGCGGCGGTTTGCTGCATGAGGATGTGACCACGATCATGGGCGAAGGGTTGGACCAGTATACGCAAGAACCGCGTTTGAAAGACGGTGTGGTTGAATGGGTCGCCGGACCGCGTGAGACCTTGAACGATAGAATCGTGAAACCGCTGTCTGATCCGTTTCAGGCGACGGGCGGTCTTAAGCGGCTCGATGGATCGCTGGGCCGTGCCGTGACAAAGGTGTCTGCGGTCAAGGAAGATCATCGCGTGATCGAAGCACCCGCGCGGGTGTTCCATGATCAGGAGGCGGTCAAGGCAGCCTATCAGGCCGGTGAGTTCACTGGTGATGTCATTGTCGTTGTGCGGTTCCAAGGCCCCAAGGCCAACGGGATGCCCGAGTTGCACAGCCTGACGCCGATGCTGGCGAATTTGCAGGCGCGCGGGCTGAATGTGGCGCTGGTCACGGATGGCCGCATGTCAGGCGCGTCCGGTAAGGTGCTCAGCGCGATTCACGTTTGTCCCGAAGCCGTCGATGGTGGCCCCATTGCGCAGATCGCCGATGGCGATATGCTGCGCGTTGATGCGGTTGCGGGGCGTTTGGACATCATGGATGCGACCGTGCTGGACCGGCCTGTTGTGACCGCCGACCTCAGCGCGAATGCCTTTGGACAGGGGCGTGCATTGTTTAATAATTTCCGTGCCATTGTCGGGTCTGCCGACACCGGCGCGGGCTGTTTGTAAGAAGGAACCACCACTATGATCACCGCCCACGCAGCCAGCGCCCGCGCGCGCGCCATGTGCCAGACCTGTCCGATCATACCGGTTCTGGTGGTTCATGATGTCGCCCATGCGCGCCCCTTGGCCGAAGCTTTGGTTGCCGGTGGATTGACCGTGCTTGAGGTGACATTGCGCACCGAACAAGCGCTGGATGTGATCGCCGAGATGGCCAAAGTCGAGGGTGCGATTGTGGGGGCGGGGACCGTTCTGAGCCGTGAGGATGTGGATGCGTCTATCGCTGCGGGCGCGACCTTTGCTGTGTCACCGGGTGCGACGGATATGTTGTTGGACGCGGCAGAGGCGGCAGGTTTGCCGATCTTGCCCGGTGCCGCGACGGCATCAGAGGCGATGCGTTTGCTGGAACGCGGTTATGACATGCTCAAGTTTTTCCCTGCCGAGGCTGCGGGCGGCGTGAATATGCTGAAATCTTTGGGTGGTCCGCTGCCGCAGATCGGGTTCTGTCCGACCGGGGGCGTGTCGCCCAAGAATGCCGCAAGCTATCTGGCGCTGGACAATGTGATCTGTGCAGGCGGCAGTTGGGTTGCCCCCGCCGCGATGGTTGAGGCAGGCGATTGGGCCGGCATCACGGCGCTGGCGAAAGCGGCAGCAGCGCTTTAACGCGCCGGTTTCTTTGGGTCGTCCAGAGGTCGGTTTATTGTGATGCGCGTGCGTGGCGATGTGTCTTGATATGCACAGATCCTGTTCTTTTTAAGGGCACAAGCAAGCATTTGCAGGCAGTATGAATCCTGTAATACCTTAACGTTCCCCGCAGAAAGGACACAAGATGAGCTGGAATCCTACGATTGAACCCCAATGTCCCGATGCGGGCAATCTGGATGCAATTGATACGCTGATCATTCCGCGCGCGCGGGATCTGGGTGAGTTCGAGGTGCGCCGTGCCCTGCCGGCCCCCAAGCGCCAGATGGTCGGGCCGTTCATCTTTTTCGACCAGATGGGGCCGGTGGAATTTCTGACAGGCCAAGGCATCGATGTGCGCCCGCACCCGCATATCGGGCTGGCCACAGTGACCTATCTGTACAAAGGGGAATTTCAGCACCGCGACAGTCTGGGGACCAACCAGATGATATACCCCGGTGAGGTGAACTGGATGATTGCCGGCAATGGCGTCACCCATTCCGAACGCACAAGCGCGGAAACACGGCGTGGTGAAAGCCCCTTGTTCGGCATTCAAACATGGGTTGCCCTGCCCGAGAAAGACGAAGAAACCAACGCGGCGTTCGAACATCACGCACAAGACGCGCTGCCCTTCATCGAAGGGGAGGGCAAGCAGGTGCGCCTGATCCTTGGCACTGCGTGGGGCGAACGTGCGCCGACAAAGACATTCACAGAGATGTTTTATGCCGACGCCATTCTGGCCCCCGGCGCGATGATCCCTATGCCCGATAATCACGAGGATCGCGGCGTCTATGTCACTTCTGGCAGTGTTACGATTGCGGGTGATACGTTTGAGGCGGGCCGCATGATGGTGTTGCGCCCCGGGGACGCGATGACGCTGCGCGCGGGTCCACAGGGCGCGCGGCTGATGTTGTTGGGGGGCGAAACGATGAACCAGTCACGCTATATCTGGTGGAATTTCGTGGCGTCCTCGCAGGACAAAATTGACGCGGCAAAAGAAGCGTGGCGTGCGGGCGATTGGCTGCATGGCCGGTTCCAATTGCCGCCGGGTGACGACGCAGAATTTATTCCCGCGCCTGACAGGTAGGGGCTGCGGGTGGCGATCCGCTTGATCGTTGTACCAAACAGCGACAAGGTGCGGGCAGATGAAACCGACCAAAGGAACATCGACTGATGTCTGTCCCCGACCTGCGCATACTGTCTATCGGGTGCAGTTGCATCAATCGGTTCCAGTTCGATTTCTTTATCGAACGTCACCCTGAATACGCCGACTGCTTTCCGCGGGGGTTGTTCGATTGGAACATCACCACACTAGAGGTATCGCTGAATGTCCTGCGCCGTGCTGCCGCGTCTGACCTGATGCCGGTTCTCGGCGATGGGGAGCTGTATTATCTTGCGCAGCAGACATTGATTTTCAACACTGCCTTGCCCGGCTTTTCGTTTTTCCACGAAGCGACGCCGCAGCAGATCATCGACGATCAGACCCGCCGCGCTGCGTTTCTGGGCAAGATCGCGCATCTTGCCGAACCCTTTGTTGCGCCCCCTGCAGGTGTCCGCACGCATCTGGTTTGGTCGAACCTGCAACCGAATTTGCCCGATACGGTCGAGAACGTCTTTGACTGGGAAACCTTCCAACTGACGCCCGCCCGCTATGCTGAGGTCAAAACCCTTGGGCGCCGGATATATGGTGTGGATACGACGTTTTCGTTCTTGTCGACCCCGCAGGACATGCAGGCGTCTTTGGCAGACCGCGAAGATGTCCACTGTTTTGATATTCCCCG
>JAFMHE010000192.1:0-1636 GCA_017854675.1 Paracoccaceae bacterium
TCACCCACGCCACCCGCACACAGATCATGACCTTGATGGCGCGCACCGATCCCGCAACAGACAACTACAAAGGTCTGTCTATGTTTCTCGCAGAAAAAACCCCCGGCACCGAGGAAAACCCGTTCCCGACCGAGGGCATGACCGGCGGCGAAATCGAAGTCTTGGGCTACCGCGGCATGAAGGAATACGAACTGGCTTTCGACAACTTCCATGTGAAGGGTGAGAATCTGCTGGGCGGCGAAGAGGGCAAAGGCTTCAAACAGCTGATGGAAACCTTCGAATCGGCCCGTATCCAGACAGCCGCGCGTGCCATCGGTGTGGCGCAATCGGCGCTCGATATTTCGATGCAATACGCCATCGACCGCAAGCAGTTCGGCAAATCCTTGATCAACTTCCCGCGCGTGTCGTCCAAATTGGCGATGATGGCCGTCGAAATCATGATCGCACGTCAGTTGACGTATTTCTCGGCATTCGAAAAAGACGAAGGCCGTCGCTGCGATGTTGAGGCAGGTATGGCAAAACTGCTGGGCGCTCGCGTCGCGTGGGCTGCCGCCGACAACGGCTTGCAGATCCACGGCGGCAACGGTTTCGCGCTGGAATACAAGATCAGCCGCGTGCTGTGTGATGCACGCATCCTGAACATCTTTGAGGGTGCCGCCGAAATTCAGGCACAGGTCATCGCGCGCCGCATTCTGGGATGATCCTTCTACAATAAGCTGCAATCTGGCGCGTGGGCAACTGCGCGCCTTTTTGCTGTGTGCAGGGCTGTTGTAAATTGCATGACAGACATGCGTGCAAACGCGCGGCCGGGGCTTGCCTCACCCTCGGACTGCGCCTATCCCAATGGGATGACCAGCACCCGACTGACCCCTGACACATGGCTCGCCGCTGGCTTTGACGCGCTGCAAGAGTTGGGCGCGCAGGCCATCGCCGCAGAACCGCTCGCGCGGCGGCTCGGCACGACCAAAGGGTCGTTTTACTGGCACTTTCGCGATGTCCCGACATTTCAGGATGCGCTGTTGATCAGGTGGCAAGAGGCGGCTCTGGCACATGTGGCAAACTTGCCCAAATCCGCCGATGAAGCAGACCAGAAACTGCGCCAGTTCGGCCGGGAAATCATGAAAGACCGCAACGAAGTCGCGCTGCGCATTTGGGCACAACGCGACCAGCGTGTCGCGGCAGCGTTAAACGCGGTGGACAATGCACGCCGGGATTATCTGGTGTCACTTCTGGAGCAACTTGGCCTTGGCAACCCTGACTTTGCCCGCGCCCTACAGGCAACGCTTGTTGGCTTGCCGCAGATATCCCCGAACACCAACACAGATCAAACCGCGCCGTTCAACACGTTGGTCGATACGGTTCTCGCTTTGGCTGACGATTAACGATGTTTTCCCATCTGCTCTACGCGATGGCTTTTGTCATGCTCGCCTCTGAAACAGATCAAACCGTGCGCGCTTACGCAGGACCAGACAGCACATGGACACTTGTCGAGATGCAAGGCACCCCCTTTACGGCAACCGCAACCATGCAGTTTCCGCAGGCCGGCGTCATCACCGGCATGGCGCCTTGCAACAGCTACCGTGCGGCCCTGACCGTCCCTTATCCGTGGTTCAACAGCGGACCCATCGCCGCCACA
>JAFMHE010000192.1:1989-6989 GCA_017854675.1 Paracoccaceae bacterium
GGCGACACGTAAATCAGACCCTCTGTCTGTCCGGTCACAGCGCATGCGCTCAGGTCCAGCGCGTAACCCATGTCTTCAAGCAGCGCCATTTCCCACTGAAGATAGGCCAGTGGCCAAATCTCGTTCTGGCCCAACAGATCAAGCAGCGCCTCGCTGCGCCGGTACAGCGCGGTGTGCGGCTCCCGCTCTGGCAAGCAAAATGACAGCAACGCCGTGACCGCATTCAACCCCGCCAGCGCCAAACGATCCCCCATCGCAAGTGCCGCGCGACTGCGCACAGGCTCAACCGTGAACGCGCCGATATGATCCTCAAGCCTTGCCCGCCACGCAACATCAAGCTGCGCACCCGGCTGCAGAATCGGCGCGATCTTGCGACTGGTTCCACCCCGGACAACGCCCAGATGCCGACCCTGTTCTGGCGTAAACACTTCGATAATGGCAGAGGTTTCGCCGTGGCGGCGAGAGCTGAGGAGGATGCCCTGCCCGCGCCATTCCATCAGCCAAGACCTTCGTCGTGCAAAAGATGGCGACCCTGACGGTCCTCCACCTCAATCACCCAAAGATCAGGATCAAACCCACGTTGCCGCGTGATCGTCTCATCCACGTCCCGTTCCGCCCCGCTGGTCAGTTCGACCCATTTGCGGTCGCCGGTCATCAAATCAAACGACCGGTGGAACACCACTGCTTGGCCGTCCAGCGTCGACAGTTTCACCAATACGGCCCCCCCGGTATCATCGCCATGCGCCACAACGAACGCAGGGATATCATACATGCGCAACCGTGCGCGGTAGGCATCAACCCAAAAGCGTGCGGTCAAGCGGGCCATAGGTCAGGTTCACCCGTTCCCGTCTTTGAAATCCAGACCCATTTCGGAATAACGCTCCGATTCCTCCAGCCAGTTTGGCCGCACTTTAACCTGCAAGAACAGATGGATCTTGCGCCCCATAAACTCTTCCAGCTCTTCGCGGGCGGCCTTGCCGACCGCTTTGATCGTCTCGCCCTTGTTGCCCAGCACGATACCTTTGTGGCCGTCACGCACGACATAGATCAACTGGTCGACGCGGGCAGAACCGTCTTTGCGCTCTTCCCAGTTCTCTGTCTCAACAGTCAACTGATAGGGCAGTTCCTGATGCAAGCGC
This sequence comes from Paracoccaceae bacterium, assembly GCA_017854675.1. Classification (GTDB taxonomy): domain Bacteria; phylum Pseudomonadota; class Alphaproteobacteria; order Rhodobacterales; family Rhodobacteraceae; genus Sulfitobacter. The sequence goes on from JAFMHE010000192.1 coordinate 3,129, forward strand.
AGGGTCAGCTTTTCACGCGTCATTTCCGCTGCAATCATCCGCATCGGCAAATCGGCAATCTGGTCTTCAGGGTACAGCCACGGCCCTTCGGGCACTTCGCCCGCCAGCCATTCGCGCAAGACGTTCACACCGTGCCCCCGCTCAGCCGAGATCATAAAGGTCTCTGCAAACGGGAAACGGTCGTTCATCTTCTTTGACAGACCCAACAGCACCGGCGCTTCGACACGGTCAATCTTGTTGATCGCCAGCGCCACTTTGCGCCCTTGCCCGATGTTGGCCAGCCCTTCCAGAATACGCTCAACGCCTTCGGTGACGCCGCGATTTGCCTCGATCAGCAGCACCACAACATCCGCATCCGCAGCACCACCCCAAGCGGCGGCAACCATCGCGCGGTCCAACCGGCGGCGCGGCTGGAACAGACCGGGCGTGTCGACGAAAACGATCTGGCTTTGCCCTTCCATCGCGACACCGCGAATGCGCGCGCGCGTCGTCTGGACCTTGTGGGTCACAATCGACACTTTCGCGCCGACCATGCGGTTCAGCAGTGTGGATTTACCGGCGTTCGGCTCCCCGATCAGGGCGACAAATCCGGCCCTCGTCCCGGTTGGCTCGGATTGTGTCATGTGTCTGTCTCCAATTGCGCCAATAGCATTGTGGCTGCAGCCTGTTCGGCGGCGCGTTTCGAGGGGGCGGTGGCGCTGGCCTCTGCCCCGTTTTCCAACTGTGCCGCAATGGTAAAGACCGGCTGATGGTCCGGCCCGCTGCGCGCAGTCTGTACGTATCTGGGTGGCGCAAACTTCCGCGCCTGCGCCCACTCCTGCAATGCAGTCTTTGCGTCGCGTGCGTCCTCTTCGACGGTATCAATCCGCTTGCCCCACAGACGCAACACCAGCGCCTTGGCCGCTTCAAAACCACCGTCCAGATAGACCGCCGCGATCACAGCTTCAATCGCGTCGCCCAGCAACGCCTGCTTGCGCCGCCCGCCCGATATCATCTCGGAGCGGCCCAGTTTCAGCACATGGCCCAGATCAATTTCGCGCGCCACATCTGCACAGGTTTCCTTGCGCACAAGCGCGTTGAACCGCGGGGCAAGCTGCCCTTCGGACGCCTTTAGATCAACCGCAAGCAAGGCCTCGGCCATCACAAGGCCCAAGACGCGGTCCCCCAGAAACTCCAACCGCTGGTTGTCATCGCGGTTCGCCGACGACATCGACGCATGGGTCACAGCGCGGCTCAGCAATTCGGGCTTGGCAAACTTGTGCCCGATACGTGCCTCAAAGGCCTTGAGATCGCCGCTTAACTTCATTCGACCGCTTTAAAGAACCTGCCGCTGCGCCATGTCCAGAAATACAGCATGGAACTGCCTGCTGAACTGAACATGATGCGGTCGGCCCGTCCAATAAGGTTCTCGAACGGCACAAACCCGACACCACCGGCCTGCTGCGCCAAACGGCTGTCTGCTGAATTGTCGCGGTTGTCACCCATAAAGAAATAATGCCCCTCAGGTACAGTATACACACCTGTCCGATCAGATCCCTGATTGTTGATGTTCAACACCGAATAGGAGACGCCGTTCGGCAGCGTTTCGATCTGGCGGCCCTTAAGACACAAGCCCCCTTCGCCGACAGCACCGTTTTCACAGCGCGGTCTCAGGCGTTGCGGACCTTGGGGGGCCATGATCTCTTCAAAATCGGCGACATCCTGCAGGCCAACAGCCACATCATTGATGTGCAGCACACCGGCCTTCATCTGGATCGTGTCACCCGGCAGACCGGTCAGGCGTTTGATATAATCACGCCCCGACACCGGATGGCGGAATACAACAACATCGCCACGCTCAGGATCACTGCCGAACAGGCGGGTGTTTTCACCATCCAGCCAGCCGCAGACATCTTTTGCATCCACTTCGATCCCGATGTTCGGCAACATCAGGCTGGGGCAGGAAGCATAGGAATACCCATAAGCCATCTTGTTCACGAACAAAAAGTCACCGATCAACAACGTCTCTTTCATTGACCCTGACGGAATCCAGAACGGCTGAAAAAACAAGGTCCGGAAAACACCCGCAATCAGCATGGCATAGACGATGGTCTTGATGGTCTCGACAAAAGCGTTGCCGGTCTTTTCTTTGTCGGCCATGCGGCACACCTCGGTGGTTTGAGTTTGAGGTTACATGCGGGCGGCGGGCGGTGCTGTCAAGGGACGCTTCACCCTTGCGGCTTGGGCCGCGCCTCAATCACGACAAAGGCCTGCGCCCAAGGATGATCATCGGTCAAAGTTACGTGAATGACCGCCTCATGCCCCGCAGGCGTCATACTGGCCAACCGCTCTGCCGCCCAGCCCGTCACCTCCATAACCGGTTGCCCGGTCCTGAGGTTGCTGACCGCCATATCGCGCCAACTGATCCCCATGCGCAAACCGGTGCCCAGCGCCTTGGAGCAGGCTTCTTTCGCCGCCCACCTTTTGGCATAGGTGCCCGCCACATCTTTGCGACGTTCTGCCTTGGCTTGCTCCACTTCCGTGAAAACACGGTTCCGGAACCTGTCGCCAAACCGGTCGAGTGTGCCTTGAATGCGTTCAATGTTTGCAAGGTCGGTGCCGATGCCAAGGATCATGCCCCGCCCTCACGTTGTGTTGCTTGCCCGATCACTCTGACCGCGCATCATCCATCAAGCGGCGCATTTCGATGATGGCAGGTTTCAGCCCCAGAAATATCGCCTCACCGATCAGGAAATGCCCGATGTTCAACTCGCGCACTTCCGGCAATGCGGCCAAGGGCGACACGGTGTCATAGCTCAGCCCATGACCTGCGTGGACTTCCAGCCCAAGACTATGGGCAAAGGTCGCCATGTCCCGCAGCTTGATCAACTCTGCATCCGCCTCCTCTGTGCGGCCCTCGACATAGGCATCGCAATAGGCACCTGTGTGCAATTCGATTACTTCGGCACCAATACGGTTGGCCGCCTCGATCTGGCGCGGGTCTGCGGCGATAAATATCGACACGCGGCTGCCTGCCTCGCGCAAGGGCGCAATAAAATGCGCCAGCTTGTTCTCTTCGCGCGCCACCTCAAGACCGCCTTCGGTCGTCCGCTCTTCGCGCTTTTCCGGCACGATGCAAACCGCGTGGGGTTTATGGCGCAGGGCAATTTTCTGCATCTCTTCGGTTGCGGCCATTTCAAAGTTCAACGGAACGCTCAGAATTTCCATCAGCCCTTCGATGTCGGCGTCCGAGATGTGGCGCCGGTCTTCACGCAAATGCGCCGTGATGCCATCCGCGCCCGCGTCTTCCGCAATCTTGGCTGCGCGCAGCGGATCAGGATAATCCCCGCCCCGCGCGTTGCGGACCGTTGCAACGTGATCAATGTTCACACCAAGGCGTAATTTTTCCGTGCTGCTCATCTGTCCGCCCTCATTTCTTTTCCTCTTTGCGACGCAATGCATCCGCTTTGGTCTTCAACGCGGCTTTCTGCTTCATCGCTTCAAACTTGGCCTTGATCGCGCCCCGCCTGCGGTGCTGGTACGCCCGCAAAATCGGCACCATCAAATAATACGCCACGCTGGCGCAGATCACACCTGGAATGATGCCGCCAATCAGATAGGGATAAAAGACATCGCGCGAGAATATTGCAAGCCCTGACCAATCCATCCGGGCATGGGTAAAGACCGCGACAAAGTTGTGCCATAGATCGCTGCCCGCATTGCCGAACTTGCGGCTCAACGCGCTCAACTCGCCCTCCTCCAGCTCTGTGCCAAGGATCAGATGACCGGTCTTGAGCGATGCCAGCGCAATAAACACGAACGTTAAAGGATTGCCGACAAAGGTGGCCATCAAGGACGCCAGCATATTGCCCTTCATCAACC
>JAFMHE010000193.1 GCA_017854675.1 Paracoccaceae bacterium
GCGAGGCCCGCCGCAAATGCGTTTACCAGACAATTGCCGTCATAGGCTTTGTCAAAGCGGACTTCACCGCCCACCGTTGGCACACCAAAGCAGTTGCCATATCCGCCAACGCCCGCCACGACGCCGTGCACCAACTGGCGGGTTTTGGGGTGGTCGGGGCGTCCAAAGCTCAGGGAGTTCATCGCCGCAATTGGTCGCGCGCCCATGGTGAACACATCGCGCAGAATACCGCCGACGCCCGTGGCCGCCCCTTGGTAGGGTTCAATATAGCTGGGGTGGTTGTGGCTTTCCATTTTGAAAACCAGCGCCTGTCCATCACCGATGTCCACCACGCCGGCGTTCTCACCGGGGCCGCAAATGACTTGTGGGCCGGTGGTGGGCAGGGTGCGCAGCCATTTCTTGGAGGATTTGTAAGAGCAATGTTCGTTCCACATCGCCGAGAAAATGCCCATCTCGGTGTAGTTCGGCGCACGCCCGAGGATATTGTTCACTTCGGCGTATTCATCAGGGGTAAAGCCATGCGCGGCGATCAATTCGGGTGTGATGGCTGGCTCTTGCATGCGACGTGGTCCCCTGATGCTGTGATGGGCCGGTTATTAAAGTAACAGTGGGCGGGGTAAAAGGGCAAAGCAGCGAGATTTGCCCAAACCGTTCCGCCCCGTTCCGGACAGGTGCCTAGCGGTCCTCGCTTTTCGGTGCTCCTTGCGGTGTGTGCGCTTGGGCCGCCTGGGTTGCTGCGGCCTGAATTGCGGCCTTGTCCTCTTCTGTCAGATCATGGGCGTGTTCCATGCTTGGCAGTGCAACGCGAACTTCGCGGCGGGCGAATTCGATGCCGTTGGCGGCGAACTCTTTGTTGACGCGGTTAAAGATTTCCTTGCGGATCATGAATTGTTTGCCGGGTTTGGCCATGAATTTACCGCGGATCACCATGCCGACCTCGTCAATTTCCAGCACGCCCTGGGATTTGAACGGTTGCAGGAAATCGCCCTCGAATTCAGGCGCCGCAATCAATTCTTCACCGATCTTTTTGAATATCTTCTTGATTTTGATCGGGTCGCTGTCAAACGGCACGGTAAAGCGCAGCTTCATGATCACCCAATCGCGCGAATAATTGGTGATCTTGGGGATTTCGCCATAAGGGATCGTGTGCACCGGGCCTTTGTGGTGGCGCAACTGCATCGACCGGATCGAGATTTTCTCGACCGTGCCCATCGTTCCCTCGACGGTGACATATTCGCCCACGCGAAACGCATCATCCACCAGAAAGAAGATGCCAGAAACAACGTCTGTGACCAGTTTCTGCGCACCAAAGCCGATGGCCAGACCGACAATGGATGCACCAGCCAACAATGGGGTGGTGTCCACGCCAATGTTGCTAAGACCCAAGAGCAAGAACAGCGTCACGATGATGGTGCGCGTGACCAGCAAAACCAGCGGCAGGACGGTAGACAGTCGTGATCCACCTGCACCACCGCCATCGCCGCCAACCTCTTGTTCATCGGGCATATATCCAGAGGCGGTCTGTTCGGACGCCAGTTTGCGGTTGATGAGCAATGAGGCGGCCTCGTAAAGCAGGTAGCCGATAGACATGATGATCAGGAATTCGATGGTCTTTGCGGCCAGCTGCGCGCCGACGCTTGCGGTTGCCAGGGCCGTCGCGGACATGCCCCAGAAATCTGCAATCGACAGGACCACGATCGCAAAGATCACGACGCGCCCGATGCGGATGTAGGCGCGTTTGGTGGCGTGATAGGCGCGTTCTGCCACCGGGCCTTCGCCGGTCATGGCAGGGGTCAGATGTCGCACAAGACCGCGGATGGCTGTGTCCATCGCGGGGGCAAACATCAACAGGATCATGGTTTTGTAGTGGGGTGCGCTGCTCAGCAGTTCAAAGTTGCCATAGCTGACCACAATGTTGATGATCCACCAGACGGCCACAAAAATGAATATATTAAAGTAGGGGTAAGACCGCGCCACGCGGTCTTCCATCGGGGTGATGTCCGGGTCTGAGCCGCGCATCATTGCGACACCTGCCTCGCGGTAGCGCCAGAAGATCACGATCAGATAGATGTGAAGTCCAAGGTTCAGCCAGAAGCCAAGGCGGGTTTCGTCGGCAGTCACGCCATTATTGGTATTGAAAATCTGAACGGCAGCCGAAAAGCCCAGCAAAAGCGCAATGTAGAACTGATGCCGGCAGAACGCCCGCGCAACGGGAGAAGTGGTATTCAAAAGGCGGTATTCGGGGTTGAGCGGTGCGAAAAAGAAGAACGCAAATGCCAGCATCAGTCGCGGGAATGCGATCAGGTAAATGCCGACAAGCTGTACCGTGGGGAAAATGTTGTCAGGCAGGACCGCCTTGCCCACCACACGGGCCACGAGGGCAAAAATCAGAACCGCGACCACTTGGGTCGTCAGGCGCTGGGCCAGCAATTGGACAGTTTCGCGCAGCGTGATGTTGTCGGGGTCTGCAGGGGGCAGGATTTGCCAATTTCGGGTCGCACGGCGGAATAAAACTTCTGCGGCGGCGGCGATGCCAAAGACAAGCACCATATAGCCCAACATCACCAACAGGCCTGTGCCGCCACCGATTCTCTCGTAAAAGTTCGAAAAAGCGCGGCTCTGACCTGTGAAGAGCGCGGGCAAGCGTTCAACCGGGACGGTTACAGATTGCCATGCACCGGTGGTGGCGTGATAGAGAAACTCATCTTCGGTCTCGGCGCTCAGGTCTTCTTGGGCGGCTGCTTGGGTATTCAACTGATCAAGCAAAAGCGCGCGGACTTCACTATCTGACAACCTTGAGATCAAAGCATTGGCCGCTTCGGTGGTCAGTGGATCAGGAATGGTCGGGGTTTCGGCAACTGTCGGGCTGGAAAGGGAGAATTGAGCTTGTGCGAATGAGGCAGGCAGCATGAACGCTGCGACAAGCGCAAAGATCAGCGCTTTGAGGGGCGTGTGTGTCATGTGGTGTCCCTTTCCACGGATGTTGTTTTCAACAAACTGTGGATCATGCGTCTGCGCAACCCTTGTCTGGACCGCAGCGATCTGCGCGGCGCGCAAAAAAAAGGCCGAGCATTGCGCTCGGCCAAGTCCAACAGGGAGGTATGAAGTGGCGCACCCTCGGCTCGCCGTCTTCATGATGCTGAATTAGGCGGCGTCGGTGCCCTAATCAAGGCAGAATACGAAGTTTGATGCGCATGCCTGATATGCCATTTACGCATGGCTTAGGCATTGTTCTGTTCTTTCAATATCTTGCGATAGGTGATGATCTCATCCTGCACAAAGTCCTTGAAGGCTGACACCCGCTTTGATTGGCGCAACTCTTCGGGGTAGGCCAAAAATACAGGCACGTCGGCTGATTCAGTATCTTCGAGCACTTTTACCAGATCCGGGAAATCCTGTGTCAGGTAATCCGGCAGCACGCCGATCCCAAGATGGTTCAGCACGCCCTGCAGCACACCAAAGTAGTTGTTTACCGTCAGCAAAGAACGCACATCGTGCATCATCAGTTGTTTGATCAGTTGCAAACCGGCGCCGACTTGGGCACTGGCGGTATTTTGACAAATCAAACGGTGATCGGCCATGTCTTCTAGGCGTTGGGGCGTGCCGTTTGCCGCCAGATAATCGGGCGTTGCATAAAGACACATTCTGATCTGCATCAGTTTTTTGCGGATCAGGTCGGCCTGTGAGGGTTCTTTCATGCGGATCGCGACATCGGCTTCGCGCATGGGCAGATCCAGCACGCGTTCCTCGAGCATCAGGTCGACTTTAAGGTCCGGGTATTGTTCATAAAGCTTGGTCAGTCGCGGGGCGAGCCAGAGTGTGCCAAAGCCGGTGGTGGTCGTGACGCGCAACTCACCAAACACTTCTTCTTCGCTGTCGCGGATCCGGGCAGATGCGGCATCGACCCTTTTGGTCATCGCCGATGTTGCATCAAACAGCAATTCACCCTGTTCGGTCAGAATCAGACCGCGCGCATGGCGGTGAAAAAGGTTGGTGTTCAACTGCTCTTCCAGGCCGCGAATTTGACGCGACACAGCAGATTGCGACAGGTTCAGTTTGTCCCCCGCATGCGTAAGGGAGCCCGCGTCCGCCACCGCGTGAAAAATTCTCAGCTTGTCCCAGTCCATCAGGTTCGCTTTCTTATGCTTGGCAAAGACATATATTATTTAGAGACTAAAGAAACATGCACGACCATCAATTCAGAGCGCAAAGTCGAAAAATTGACTATACAGGTCAGTATATGTGACCTATATTGCGGATATTCGTGCAAGACTGACGCAGCCGGGGAGGGTCGCTATGACGACGCAGAAGATTTCACTCAATGATCGCTTTGATATGGAAAAGTCGCCCGTCCTGCTGAATGGCACGCAGGCACTGGTGCGGATGATGCTGATGCAATCGGCGCGCGACCGGGCGGCAGGATTGAACACTGCGGGTCTGGTAACAGGGTATCGCGGCAGCCCGCTGGGCGCGGTCGATTTGCAGATGAGCAAGGCCGAGAAGTTTCTTAGTGGCAGCAACGTTACGTTCCAGCCCGGCTTGAACGAAGACCTTGCCGCGACGGCCCTATGGGGTGCGCAGCAGGCGGAACTGCGCGGTGAGGGCAAATACGACGGTGTGTTCGGTCTGTGGTACGGCAAGGGGCCGGGCGTGGACCGGTCAGGCGATGTAATGCGCCATGCCAATATGGCGGGCACCAGCGTGAATGGTGGCGTGCTGATGGCGATGGGCGACGATCATACTGGCGAATCCTCGACCGTGTTGCACCAGTCCGAATTTGCGATGGTCGACAGCTATATGCCGGTCGTCAGCCCCGCAGGGGTGCAGGAAATCATGGATTACGGCCTTTATGGCTGGGCTTTATCGCGCTATGCGGGTGTCTGGGTCGGTCTCAAGACGATGAAGGACACAGTTGAGGTCACGTCGGTGGTCAACGGTGATCCGCACCGGTTGTCGTTTGTGACGCCGGATTACGCGCTGCCCGAGGGTGGGCTGAACATCCGTCTGGTGGATGAGCGGATCGCGCAAGAGGCGCGCCTGATTGACCACAAACGCTATGCGGCCGAAGCGTTCAGCCACGCCAACAAGATGGACAAACGGATCTGGGGCAAACCCGGTGCCAAGATCGGATTCGTTGCGGCAGGCAAAAACTGGCTCGACCTGATCCACGCGATGAGCCTGCTGAACATTGACGAGAACGAGGCCGAACGGCTGGGCATTACCACGTATAAAGTGGGTCAAACATGGCCGCTGAACATGCGCGGGTTCCATGATTGGGCCGAAGGGCTGGACCTGATTGTCGTGGTTGAAGAAAAGCGCAAGCTGATCGAAGTGCAGATCAAAGAGGCGCTGTTTGACGATAATTCTCATGCACGGGTTTACGGCGGGCGCAAGAACGGTGAGGAATTCTTTACCGCGCGCTGGGCGCTGGACCCTGTTGATATTGCAGAGAAACTGGGTGCGGTTCTGACCGAAGAGGGCCGCGAGACAGACGGCATCAAGGCAGGATTGGCCCGTCTGGATGAGGCGCGGCGCGGTGACAATGCCGAAGAGATTGCGGCGCGGTTGCCGTATTTCTGTTCAGGCTGCCCGCATAATTCATCGACCAAAGTGCCCGAGGGCAGCCGTGCCTATGCAGGTATCGGCTGTCATTTCATGGCGCAGTGGATGGACCGCGATACGCTGGGCTTTACCCACATGGGCGGCGAAGGTGCCAACTGGATCGGAGAGGCGCCGTTTTCGACGCGCGCACATGTGTTCCAGAACCTCGGCGATGGCACCTACAACCATTCGGGCATTCAGGCGATCCGCGCCGCTGTCGCTGCGGGCACGACAATCACCTATAAAATCTTGTATAACGATGCGGTTGCCATGACCGGTGGCCAGCATAACGAAGGCGATCTGGACGCGCCGCGCATTGTGGCGGAGCTCAAGGCTATGGGGATCAAGCACCTCGCCGTGGTCTACGACGAGAAGGAAGATGTGCTGGCCGCCGATTTCAAAGGCATCCCGATGCACGAACGCGCGCAGCTTGAGACGGTGCAAAAGGATTTCGCCACCCGTGAAGGCGTCAGCGCGATTGTCTACATTCAAACCTGTGCCGCCGAGAAGCGCCGCCGCCGCAAGCGCGGGTTGTTCCCCGACCCCGACAAGCGCGTGTTCATTAACGAAGAGGTCTGTGAGGGCTGTGGCGATTGCGGGGTGCAATCCAACTGCGTGTCGATTGTTCCAAAGGAGACGGAGCTGGGGCGCAAGCGCGCGATTGACCAATCGTCCTGCAACAAGGACTTTTCCTGTGTTAAAGGGTTCTGCCCGTCCTTCGTGACTGTTGAGGGCGCGAAGATACGCAAAGACCCGACGACCAGGATCGACATTCCTGACTTGCCGTTGCCTGTTCTGCCCCTGATCAAAGGCACCCATAATGTGGTGATCACCGGCGTTGGCGGCACCGGCGTTGTGACCATCGGCGCGCTGCTGGCGCAGGCGGCACAATTGGACGGCAAGGGTGCTGGCATGATGGAAATGGCCGGTTTGGCGCAAAAGGGCGGTGCGGTTCACATTCATTGCCGTTTGGCGAACAGTCCTGAGGATATTTCCGCCATTCGCGTGGCGACGGGCGAGGCTGACGCGCTGATTGGCGGTGATCTGGTGGTTTCTGCCGGGGCGAAAACGCTGGGCCTGACGGCGCTGGGGCGCACCGGTGCTGTTGTGAACTCGCACCAGATCGTGACGGGTGACTTTACCCGCGATACTGAATTCCAGCTGCCTTATGACCGGCTGGAACTGGCGCTTCAGGCGCGGCTCAAGGATGATGTGGCGTTGTTTGATGCCTCCGATCTGGCCAAGGCGGCGCTAGGAGATTCGATTTATTCCAATATGATGGTGTTCGGCGGCGCGTGGCAGCGCGGGTTGCTGCCGCTGTCGCTGGAAAGCCTGCAAGAAGCGATCCGCCTGAA
>JAFMHE010000012.1 GCA_017854675.1 Paracoccaceae bacterium
TGTGCGTGGCACGTCATGGCAAGATCTTGCGCCGAGGCCCCGAATTCCATCGCAACACAGATTTCGTGGATCAGATCACCCGCAGATGGCCCGATGATATGCGCGCCCAAAATGCGGTCGGTGTCTTTGTCCGCGAGGATTTTCACAAAACCGTCGCCTGCAAAGTTCGCTTTGGCACGGGCGTTGCCCATAAAGCTGAACTTGCCGACTTTGTAGGCGCGGCCCGCTTCTTTGAGGGTCGCTTCGGTTTCACCGACATTGGCAACCTCCGGGTGGGTATAAATCACGCCGGGGATAAGGCCGTAGTTCACATGCCCGTGCTTACCCGCGATCACTTCCGCGACGGCCATGCCTTCGTCTTCGGCTTTGTGTGCAAGCATCGGACCTTCGATCACGTCACCGATGGCATAGACCCCTTTGACGGAGGTTTCCCACTTGTCGTTTACGGCGATCTGGCCGCGCTTGGTCATCTCGATGTTCAACGCGTCCAGACCAAGCCCGTCGGTCAAAGGCTTGCGCCCTGTTGCGACCAGAACTGTATCTGCGTCGATGACATGTTCGCTGTCATCTTTGCGCAGTTTGTAGTGCACCTTGGCTTTGGATTTGCTGGCTTCGGTTTTCTGGACCGCAGCGCCCATGATGAAGTTCAGGCCCTGCTTTGTCAGAATCCGTTGGAATGTTTTCTGAACCTCCGGGTCCATGCCGGGGGTGATGGCATCAAGGAATTCCACAACCGTCACTTCGGAGCCGAGACGCGCGTAGACGCTGCCCAGTTCAAGACCGATCACACCCGCACCGATCACGACCAGTTTCTTGGGCACTTTGCCCAGTTCAAGCGCACCCGTGGAGGTTACCACAATTTTTTCGTCAACCTCGACGCCGGGCAGTGATGCAGGCTCTGAACCTGATGCAATGATGATATGTTTGGCCTCATGGACCTCATCGCCAACCTTGACCTTGCCCGCCTCGGGGATTGTACCCCAGCCTTTAAGCCAGTCGATCTTGTTCTTTTTGAACAGGAATTCGATGCCTTTGGTGTTGGTGTCGATGGTGGATGTTTTATATTTCTGCATCTGGGGCCAGTCGACCGAGGGGCTTTTGCCCTTGAGACCCATTTCGGCAAAGTTGTGTTCGGCCTCATGCAGCATATGGCTGGCGTGCAGCAATGCCTTTGACGGGATACAGCCCACGTTCAGGCAGGTGCCGCCCAAGGTATCGCGCCCCTCGACGCAAGCGGTTTTCAGGCCCAGTTGCGCACAGCGGATTGCAGCGACATAGCCGCCGGGGCCGGAACCGATGATGATGACGTCGTAACTGGACATGGGGATCTCCTTGAATGCGTCGGTTGGTGCGGGCGAGGGTAGGGGGGCCAGCCCCCCGGCGCAAGCGCCTCCCCCCGGAGGTTTATTTGGAAAATTGAAGTTAGAGCAGGGCAGCGATCAGCATGAACGCGGTCGCGAGGAAGCCTGCGAACCATATGAAAGAGCGGGCAGGGTTCCAGCCGAGAACGTAAGCAGGGACATAGGCGATGCGCGCGATGAAGTAGATCCATGCGCAGGCTGCGGTGAAAGAGGAGCTTTGGCCCGTGGTGTGGATGACCAGAGCGGCAATTGCGAACAGGAGCAGCCCTTGGAAATGGTTGTCAAAGGCGCGGCCAAGGCGGGCGGTTCTTTCCGACATTTCGCGGGATGGTTCCCGGTCGCGCGGCGACATCGTGTAACCCGTGCCGAGTTCCATGTTTGCGGGCACCGCATAGAGGGCGAATTGCACGAATTGCAGCAATGTAGCGAGGGTGAGGGCAGTGAGTTCTGGGGTCATGGAGACGGTCATTTCATGTAATCAGGCAAACGAAATACGTCTGCCGGTTGCGAGTAGCGTGCCGCAGGCGACCCAGTCGCCATTCTGTTTGACCATGATTTCGGATGCACCTACGCAGGTGGTTTTGCCAATCTGTTTGGCCTCCCCAATCGCCCTTAAGCGGGTACCAACCGATTTTCCAAGCATCTTGATCGTGAAATCCAATGTCGACATGGGATTGCCTGCTGGCATCGCCGACGTCACTGCAAGCATGGCAGCCATATCCCCCAGCGCGCCGACGGAACTGGCGGCGAACGATCCCGGAGGGGCCTCCAACGCAGGGCTGAGCGGAACTTCCAGGATCACTGATCCTTTTGTTGCAGACACGATCTCAACCCCCAGCGCTGGTGCGAATGGCATCGCACCGAGCAGCGAAGACAGAAGCGCCTTGAGGTCGGCATCGCCATCACTCATTGCTACAAATCCATCAACAACCGGCGTGGGTCTTCCAACATCTCTTTGACGCGTACAAGGAACGTCACAGCGCCTTTGCCGTCGATGATCCGGTGGTCGTAGCTGAGCGAAATATACATCATCGGGCGGATCACGATTTCACCACCGACAACCATTGCGCGGTCCTGAATTTTCGCCATGCCAAGGATACCGGACTGCGGCGGGTTCAGGATCGGCGCGGTCATTAGCGAGCCGTAGACACCACCGTTGGAGATGGTGAAGGTGCCGCCGGTCATGTCGGCCATGGTCAGTTTGCCATCACGGGCCTTTTTGCCCATGATATTGATGCCTTTTTCGATTTCGGCAAATGACATGGTATCCACGTCGCGGATTACCGGCACCACCAAGCCCGTGGGCGTGCCTGCAGCGACACCCATGTGGACGTAGTTTTTATAGATCACGTCGGTGCCGTCGATCTCTGCGTTGACCTCGGGGATCTCTTTCAGCGCATGGCAGCATGCTTTGGTGAAGAAAGACATAAAGCCCATCCGCACGCCGTGTTTCTTTTCAAAATCAGCTTTATAGGTGTTCCGGATCGCCATTACTTCGGTCATGTCGACCTCGTTAAAGGTGGTCAGGATCGCGGCGGTATTCTGGGCTTCTTTCAGGCGGCGGGCCATCGTCTGCTTGAGGCGGGTCATCTTGACGCGCTCCTCGCGGGAGGCATCGTCAGCGGCAGACGGCGCGCGCGCTTTGGCAGGAGCGGCTGCGGGCGCGGATGATGTTGTGCCAGCGGCAAGCGCCTTGGCGACGTCCTCTTTCATCACACGGCCATCTCGGCCAGAGCCTGTGACGGCGTCGCGGTCAATGCCTGCCTCGGCCATGGCTTTCTTGGCGGATGGGGCGTCTTCGATGTCTTTGCCGCCAGATGCAGGGGCGGCTGCCGGGGCAGGCGCTGTTTCTTGAGCCGATGCGGACGCAGCGGCACCTGCACCGGATGAAATCACCGCCAGCTTGGCGGATGCCTCAACCGTACTGCCTTCTTCGGCGAGGATTTCTGTCAGGGTGCCTGCCGCCGGGGATGGTACTTCGACGCTGACTTTATCGGTTTCCAACTCGCAGAGCATTTCATCCTGCGCGACGGTATCTCCGACCTTTTTGAACCATGTTGAAACGGTGGCCTCCGTGACACTTTCGCCCAATGTGGGAACCATCACATCAACAGATGCGGCACCACTGTCCTCCTCGCGCAGTTTCACGTCTGACGCGCCTGCGTCGATGGACTTGGGGGCAGGGCTTGGCTCTTCCTTGGTCGCTGGCGCTGCGTCGCCTTCGGAGATATTGGCAAGCAGGGCGTCCACGCCAACGGTTTCGCCTTCGGCAGCAATAATCTCGGACAATGTGCCTGCAACGGGGCTGGGCACTTCGACCGTGACTTTGTCTGTCTCAAGCTCACATAGCATTTCATCGACCGCAACGGTATCGCCGGGTTTCTTGAACCATGTGGCCACTGTCGCCTCGGTCACGGATTCACCTAGTGTGGGTACGCGTACATCAGTCATGGTTCATTCTTTCTCAAGTGTCAGCGCCTCATTGATGAGGTCCGCCTGTTGTTGCTTGTGCATCGACGCCAGACCCGTGGCGGGCGAGGCAGCGGTGGCGCGGCCGGCATAGACGGGCCGTGTGTTCTTGGCTTTGATCCGGCCAAGGACCCATTCGATATTCGGCTCAATGAAGGTCCAGGCGCCCTGGTTTTTAGGCTCTTCCTGACACCAGATCATGTCGGCGTGTTTGAAACGCTCCAGCTCTTTGACCGCGGATTGCGCGGGGAAGGGGTAGAATTGTTCGAACCGCAGCAGATAGATGTCGTCTATGCCGCGTGCGTCACGCTCTTCCAGCAGATCGTAATAGACCTTGCCGGAACACATTACGACGCGCTTGATCTTGTCGTCGGCGACCAGTTTGGTGTCTGAATTGCCGTGCTGAGCATCGTCCCACAACACGCGGTGGAAAGAGCTGCCGGTTGTGAACTCCTCCGCCGTGCTGACAGCCATCTTGTGGCGCAGCAGGGATTTCGGGGTCATCAACATCAGCGGCTTGCGGTAGCTGCGGTGCAATTGGCGACGCAGGATGTGGAAATAGTTCGCTGGTGTTGTGCAATTGGCCACGATCCAGTTGTCCCCGCCACACATGGTCAGGAACCGTTCCAGACGGGCGCTTGAATGTTCGGGGCCTTGGCCCTCGTATCCATGCGGCATCAGGCAAACGAGACCGGACATGCGCAGCCATTTGCTCTCTCCCGAACTGATGAACTGGTCGAACATGATCTGGGCACCATTGGCAAAGTCGCCAAACTGCGCCTCCCACAAAGTCAGTGCGTTGGGTTCGGCCAGCGAATAGCCGTACTCAAAACCAAGCACCGCATATTCCGACAGCATTGAGTCGATGACTTCGTACTCTGCCTGACCCTCGCGGATGTGGTTCAGCGGGTAATAGCGGTCCTCGTTTTCCTGATTGATCAAGGCGGAATGGCGTTGGCTGAATGTGCCGCGCGCGCTGTCTTGACCTGCAAGGCGGACTTTGTAGCCTTCGGTCAAAAGAGAACCAAAAGCCAGTGCCTCGGCTGTTGCCCAGTCAAACCCGGTTCCGTTCTCGAACATTGCGGCCTTGGCTTCCAGCAACCTGCCGACAGTCTTGTGCAGCGGGAAATTGTCGGGTGCGGTGGAGAGTGACTTGCCAACATCCGCGAGCGTCTCGGGCGCAATCGCAGTCTTGCCGCGCTGGTATTTCTTGCCGCGCTTGTCGAGGTGGGACCACTTGCCATCCAGCCAGTCGGCTTTGTTGGGGCGGTATTCCTTGCCTGCCTCGAACTCGTCGTTCATGCGTTTTTGGAAATCGGCCTTGAGGTCTTCGATTTCGCCCTCTGGGACAAGCCCGTCCTTCACCAGACGCTCTGAATAGAGGCTAAGCGTGGTTTTCTGGCCTTTGATCTTTTTGTACATCACCGGGTTGGTGAACATCGGCTCATCGCCCTCGTTGTGACCAAAACGGCGGTAGCAGATGATGTCGATCACTACGTCTTTGTGGAACTTCTGGCGGAATTCTGTCGCGACCCGTGCGGCGTGTACGACGGCTTCGGGATCGTCACCGTTTACGTGGAAAATTGGCGCCTCAACCACCAGCGCATTGTCGGTGGGATAGGGGGAGGACCGTGAAAAGTGCGGCGCTGTGGTGAAACCGATCTGGTTGTTGACCACGATGTGCATGGTGCCGCCGGTCTTGTGACCCTTGAGGCCCGAGAGCGCAAAGCATTCGGCCACGACACCTTGACCCGCAAAGGCCGCATCCCCGTGTAAAAGCAGTGGCATAACAGCGATCCGCTGGGAATCGTTCAACTGGTCTTGCTTGGCGCGGACTTTGCCGATGACCACCGGGTTCACGGCCTCAAGGTGGGACGGGTTCGCAGTCAGGCTGAGATGCACGATATTGTCGTCGAACTCGCGGTCAGAGGACGCGCCGAGGTGATATTTCACATCGCCAGAGCCGTCTACATCTTCGGGCTTGAAACTGCCGCCCTGAAATTCGTTGAAAATCGCGCGGTAGGGCTTTTGCATCACATTGGCGAGAACCGACAGCCGACCCCGGTGCGGCATGCCAATAACGATTTCGCGCACACCCAACTGGCCGCCGCGCTTGATGATCTGTTCCATTGCTGGGATCAGGCTTTCGCCGCCATCCAGACCGAAACGTTTGGTGCCCATGTATTTGACGTGCAGGAATTTCTCGAACCCTTCGGCCTCGACCAGCTTGTTCAGGATCGCCTTGCGCCCGTTTTTGGTAAAGGCGATTTCCTTGCCGTAGCCTTCGATGCGTTCCTTTAGCCAACCTGCTTCTTCGGGGTTGGAAATATGCATGTATTGCAGCGCAAAGGTGCCACAGTATGTGGACTTTACGATGTCCAAAATCTGCTTCATCGTCGCGATTTCGAGGCCAAGCACATTGTCGATAAAGATCGGGCGATCCATGTCGGCATCGGTAAATCCGTAGGCTTTGGCGTCCAGTTCAGGATGGTTGCCCATATCGCGCATGCCAAGCGGGTCCAGATCAGCGGCCAAATGGCCCCGGATGCGGTAGGCCCGGATCAGCATCAGCGCGCGCAGGCTGTCCAGCACGGCCTGTTTGACTTGCGCGTCGGTAATCTCTGCGCCTTTCTCGGCGGCTTTTGCCTTGATCTTGTCGCCAGCGGCCTTGGCCTCAGCGGGTTCGGGCCACATGCCTGTCAGCGCGCCCATGACATCACTTTCGGGCGAGGGCGGCCAATCACTGCGCGCCCAAGACGGGCCGGTGGCCTCTGCCTCAACCGTTTTGCGGTCATCGCCCATTGCCTTGAAAAACACATGCCACGCCTCATCGACGGAACTGGGATCAGAGGCATAGCGCGCATACATCTGTTCGAGGTAGGCGGCATTGTCGCCTTCCATAAAGGAAGATGCGTGGAAATGGTCGTTGGCAGGTTGTTCGGTCATTGGAAGGTATCTCCAAACTGGGTCTAGCGGCAATAAAAGTACTGAATTCTCAGGTCTTTCGTTTGAGCAAGTACTGAAGGTGGCGCATTCTTTATGACCAATCCTTCATCTCGGTCCACACGATCAAATGTCACGCGCCGATATCTGCACATACGTTCACGAGCAGCGGCAAGTCTCTGCTGCGAAAGCCGATCCGAAGAATACATAACAGTGTATTGTTTTGGACGGGGACTGTAGCTGATGCTCAAAATTGATCCATCGTCTACGCCGGTTATCAGAGCAAGCTTTTCGGAGCTATCGGCGGTAGGCTTTCCTCCCGTGTCAAATTCACCCGATGACGTGGGCGTGCAAGCCGCAGCGGCCACACACATCAACGGGATAAATATGAAACGCGACAATTGCCTCACCCCTTTGCAATCGCTTCTTTGACAGCTTCGCCCAGTGTGGCGGGGCTTTCGGCGACCGTGATACCTGCGGCTTTCATCGCTTCGATCTTGTCCTCGGCACCGCCTTTGCCGCCTGCGACAATCGCGCCTGCGTGGCCCATGCGGCGGCCGGGAGGGGCTGTGCGGCCCGCGATGAAACCCGCGGTGGGTTTCCAGCGGCCTTTCTTGCGCTCGTCGGCAAGGAACTGTGCGGCTTCTTCTTCGGCGGAGCCACCGATTTCACCGATCATGATGATGGATTGTGTTTCAGGGTCGGCAAGGAACATCTCAAGTACGTCGATGTGCTCTGTGCCTTTGATTGGGTCGCCGCCGATGCCCACAGCGGTGGACTGGCCGTAACCCAGATCGGTGGTCTGTTTGACCGCCTCGTAGGTCAGCGTGCCGGAGCGCGAGACGACGCCGCAAGAGCCGCGTTTGTGGATGTGGCCGGGCATGATGCCGATTTTACATGCGTCCGGTGTGATTACGCCGGGGCAGTTGGGGCCGATCAGGCGCGACTTGGAGCCCTCAAGCGCGCGCTTGACGCGCATCATATCGAGAACAGGGATGCCTTCGGTGATGCAGACGATCAATTCCATTTCGGCGTCGATCGCCTCAAGGATTGAATCGGCGGCAAAGGGCGGCGGCACATAGATCACAGAGGCATTGGCACCCGTGGTATGACGCGCCTCGTGGACGGAGTTGAAGACCGGCAGGTCCAGATGTGTCTGGCCGCCTTTGCCGGGGGTCACGCCGCCGACCATCTTGGTGCCATAAGCAATCGCCTGTTCGGTGTGGAACGTGCCCTGCGAGCCGGTGAGGCCCTGACAGATGACTTTGGTGTTTTCGTCTACGAGTACGGCCATGTGAGGCTTTTCCTTGTGTTATTCGGTCTTAAGTGGCGTGAGCAAAGGCGATGCATGCCCACATAGAAAGAAGCTGAGAATGGGAGCGATCCATTGTCGGCGGTGAGTGTCGGGTGCGCGTTACATACGTCATGCAGATACCCCAGTCGGCAATTTGCGCAAGAGAACTGAAATGTTGTCATCGACCGGTCGTGTGACCTTGTTGATCAACGTTGTGCCAAAGCCTGCGCGCGCAACAGTGTCGCGCAAGGTTTCAAGCGTGAAATAATTTACGTGATCGGGATAGCGGAAACCGCACCATTTGGGTCCGATGACTTTGCGGTTCACAGAGCCGTAGTTTGGCACGCGGACGAACACAGCGCCGGTGTGTTTGAGCGCGCGGTGCGCGCCGCGCAGCACGCCCATGACGTCCGTTTCATGTTCCAGATAAGAAAACATCACGATGCCGTCGAATTGTTCTGGCTCAAAGTCATGGATCGCCTCGGCGCCTGCGCCATGCAGGCAATACCCACCGGCGGCGCGCATGACCTTGTCCGCATGCGCGTGCAACGCCGTCGATAGTTCGATCCCGTAAGGCGTCATCGGCGCGGTGATCCTGTCCCCTGCGCCACATCCGATGTCGAGGACATGACCATCGTTGAACCAGCGCCTGAAGCTGCTGGTTTTGTCACGGGTCATGCCAAATGCGGTGCGGATACGGCGGATGGCAGGGCTGAGCGGGGTAGAACCCTTGGAGGCCTTCTTTTTCTTGACGTAGGTCTTCTCCCACGCAAAGTCCTCTTCCAAGGCCTCATAGGCAGGGGGATTGCGCAAGTATGTCAATTCGCAGTTATCGCAGGTCACTATTTGCCAAGGGTCGGGTGAATAGGCCGCAATTGGTACTGCGTTGGTACCATCACAGGTCGGGCAATTGCGCAAGGATACGGTGTCTTTCATCCGGCATCCTCCAGACCCAGCCCGTCATAAAGCCTGTCAACCGCCATAAAGGTCTGGCGCCCGGATGCGGTGTCGCGGGTGCCGACATGAACAACCGCAACACGGCCGCGCAATAGTTCGCGACCTTCAATCAGCACGGTTTCGTCCAGAACGCGATGGGTGTCCGGCAATGCGATCAACGCGCCGAATACGGGCGGCGTCTGCATCTGAATGCGCAATTCTTCTATCGCGCGGTCCGCGTGGTCCCCGTCGAACGCCACTTCGCAACGGCGCTCAATGCCGGGCGGGGCATCTGCGGGGCGTGGCTCAAGACTGTCGTCCCAAAAAGTCAGCACAAACGGGGCGACATCCGCGCCCATGTTCCGCCGCGCTTGGGTCTCTGTCTGGTATGCCTTGAAACACCATGTGTTGAAGGCAGTGATGGCATTGCCTGCGATGTCCCCCGCCCACGCACCACTGCCTGCCCCGCAAAGGGCAGCCAGCGACAGCGCAAAGGCAGGGAACGTCACACGCATCTGCTTAGCCTTTGACCGCTTTCACGATCTTCTGCGCGCCGTCTTTCAGGTCTTCGGCGGCGATCACATCAAGGCCGGAGTTGTTGATGATGGCTTTGCCTTCTGCGACATTGGTGCCTTCAAGACGCACAACCAACGGTACTTTCAAACCGACTTCTTTCACCGCAGCCACAACGCCCTCTGCGATCACATCGCAGCGCATAATACCGCCAAAAATGTTCACAAGGATGCCTTTGACCTGCGGGTCGGAGGTGATGATTTTGAACGCTTCGGTGACTTTTTCTTTCGTCGCACCACCGCCCACGTCAAGGAAGTTGGCAGGTTCGGCACCGTAAAGCTTGATGATGTCCATTGTGGCCATCGCCAGACCCGCACCGTTGACCATACAACCGATTTCACCGTCAAGCGCGATGTAGTTGAGGTCGTATTTGGACGCTTCCAACTCTTTGGGGTCTTCTTCGGTGGTGTCGCGCAGTTCCGCAATGTCGGCGTGGCGGTAGATGGCGTTGCCGTCGAACGCGACCTTGGCGTCGAGCACTTTCAGATCACCGCTGTCCGTGACGATCAGCGGGTTGATCTCCAGCATCTCCATGTCTTTTTCCATGAACGCTTTGTACAGAAGGCCCATCAGACCAACGCACTGCTTTACCTGCTTGCCTTCAAGGCCCAGCGAGAACGCGATGCGACGGCCGTGGAACGCCTGATAACCGGTTGCCGGATCAACGGAGAACGACAGGATTTTCTCGGGCGTGCTTGCGGCCACTTCTTCGATGTCCATGCCACCCTCGGTGGAGCAGACGAAAGAAACGCGGCTGGTCTGGCGGTCTACCAAGAGCGCAAGGTAAAGTTCGGTCTCGATGCCGGAGCCGTCTTCGATGTAGATACGGTTAACCTGCTTGCCTGCCGGACCCGTCTGGTGCGTGACCAGCGTGCGTCCCAGCATCTTTTTGGCTTGCTCTGCAGCGTCAGCCACGGATTTCGTCAGGCGCACACCACCCGCGTCGCCCGCGTCGGCTTCCTTGAACTTGCCCTTGCCGCGACCCCCTGCGTGGATCTGCGCTTTGACGACCCATAGGGGTCCGTCCATCTCGCCTGCTGCGGATTTGGCGTCTTCGGCTTTCAACACAACGCGGCCATCGGACACGGGTGCGCCATAGCTGCGCAAAAGGGCCTTGGCCTGATATTCGTGGATGTTCATGGAAATGCAGTCCCGGTTTTGTTCAAGTCACGTCAGCCCAAGGCCTGTGAGTCTTATGGTCGCGTGGACTGTTTCGCAGATCGAATCGGAAAGCGAGTCAAAAGTGACATTTGTGATCACACGCCAAAATCCTGTGATCACAAAATGCCTCTTGCGGGCCGAAAGTTAAGGAAAGGTCAATGAAACAGGCCGTTTCGCGCAACTGCGCAGCGCGTGTGCTGGCAATGCGCAACACTCGTGCGCGCGCATCTAACCTATCGGTAGACTGCCGACACGACCCGTCAGGTGCTATGCGCAGCGTGCAGGACTACAGCGGCATCAACGCCCAGTAATCCAGGTCCAGCAGAACATCAGGCAGATACTTGCCGTCCTCGCCTTTCAGTTTGAACGCATCGCCACCCTTTGTGGCAACCAATCGCAAACGGATCGCGCCGACACCGGGCGCATTAGTCGGGGCTTTGTCCAGCACCTGCGACCAGGCGCGGATTGTGTCACCGGACAGACAGGGGTTCGCATGCGCGCCGCCGTTCAGTCCAACAACCATCTGCGCATTGGCAAGACCGTTGAACGACAACGCCCGCGCCATCGAAATCACATGGCCGCCATAGATCAGGCGCGACCCGTCAGGGCGCGCGGAGGTATCAAAGTGGACCTTGGCGGTATTTTGCCACAGGCGGGTGGCCATCATGTGTTCGGCTTCTTCAATCGTCACGCCATCGACGTGGTTGATCTGTTCGCCGATCTCATAATCGCCCCAGCGGTTTGCCTCACCCGCGAGGGCGAAGTCATATTTGCTGAAATCAAGGCCTTTGGGGATGACAAGTTCATCCGCGCCTAGCGCCTTTGGCAATTCGGGCACGACAGTTTCGGGGGCAGGGGCATCTAGGTTGGATTTTCGCACCATCACCCAGCGCACGTATTCCAACACAGGCGTGTCGTTTTGGTTGAAACCGGTTGTGCGCACGTAAACCACACCGGTCTTGCCGTTGGAGTTTTGCTTGAGGCCGATCACTTCGGATTGGCTGCGCAATGTATCGCCGGGCCAGACGGGGGCCAGCCAACGCCCCTGTGCATAGCCCAAGTTCGCCACTGCGTTCAGCGATACATCCGGCACGGTTTTGCCAAAGATGATGTGGAACGCGATCATATCGTCCAGCGGGCTTTGATCCAGCCCGCAGTTTTGCGCGAATTGATCCGACGAATAGAGCGCATGGCGCGCAGGATAAAGCATATGGTACAGCGCCCGCTCTCCGCCCGACACGGTACGCGGTACGGCGTGGTGCAAAACCTCGCCGACGGTGTAATCCTCGAAAAAGCGCCCTGCGTTCGTCTTGGCCATCAGTGTGCCCCCAGCTTGGTGTCAGGTGTATAGGTGCCCTCAACTTCCTTCACGACCGACTGGCCGCAGCGCATCACGCCTGCCGCATGGTCCCACGTTTGTGTGGGAGAGCCATAAAGCTCCCAGCCCTTGTTCAAGGCGTCGGTGACTTTATGGCAAAAGGCGGATGTGTCCTCTTCGGACAGGAAGCGGTAAAGTTTCATGGTATTTCCTTAAGACGCAAAGGGCCACACGCCGAGCCATATGTGGATCGCCGAGATCAGCGCCAACATGACGAAGCTGATTACAGCAAGGCGGATATAGGTGGCGCGACCTGCGGGCGCAGGGGCGGTCCAGTTCGGCTCTGCCCGGTTGATTAGAATGACCGAACCGACAGCCCATGCAAGCAACCCACCGAACAGAAGGATCGACGCCAGATCACCGTTCACCAGCAGATGCGCGGCTGCCCAGATTTTAACGGCGAGCAGTTGGGGGTGCCGTGTTTTATACGCAGGCCATGCTTTGGCACCCTTGGCCGCAGAAGATCCGAAAACCCAGAGGGCAAAAACCATCAACAGGTTGTTGATATGGACAAAGAAAGAGGGGGGTGACCAGACAGGGATGAAATCCGCACCGCGGTAGCCGATGATCATCAGTACGACCGACAGGACGATCAACACGGCCACAATACCTTTGCCGGGATTGCCCAGTTTGGCGCGGGCATCAGGGGCCAACCGCTTGAAATAATGGGTCAGGGTCCAAAGGATCAGGCCGAGGATCAGAAGCGTCATGGGGTTACTCCGCGTTGAGGGCTGCTATGGCGTCTACCTTTGCCAGTGTTTCACGCGCAGTTGCAACATGCAGGTTCTCGACGATCTTGCCATCGACCACTGCGACGCTTTGACCGGACGCGATGACTGCGTCGTAAGCTTCGATCTGGCGACGGGCCAGATCGACTTCGGCGTCAGATGGCGAAAACGCGGCATTTGCCACATCAAGCTGCGCGGGATGGATCAGCGTTTTGCCGTCAAACCCCATGTCACGGCCTTGATCGCATTCGAATTTGTGGCCCTCATCGTCCTTGAATGCGTTGAAAACGCCGTCGATGATCGCGCAGTCGTGGGCTTTTGCCGCCAAAACGCACAGGCCCAGCCCGGCCATCAGCGGCAAGCGGTCGGCGCGGAACCGTGTTTGCAGGTCTTTCGCCAGATCGTTGGTTCCCATAACCATTGCTTGTAACTGGCCATGCGCGGCTATTGCGGCCGCGTTCAGCATCGCACCAGGGGTTTCCATCATGGCCCACAAAGGGATGTCGCCGACGATTTCAGCAAGTGCGTCCAAATCTGCGGGGCTGCCGACCTTTGGCAAGAGGATCGCATCGGCGTCCATCTTGGCCGCAGCGCGGGCGTCATCAGCGCCCCATTCGGTGTCCAACCCGTTGATACGGATCACTTTGTAGCGCGTGCCATAACCGCCTGTTTGCAACGCGTCGGCCAATGTGGCGCGGGCTGCGGTTTTCTCGTCTGGGCTGACTGCGTCTTCAAGATCAAAGATGATCGCATCGCAGGCCAAACCGCGCGCCTTGTCCAACGCACGGGGCTTTGAGCCGGGGATATAGAGCACGGAACGCAGCGGACGGGTGAGTTTGGACATTGGACAGGCTCCATCAATTCGCACAGTGGCAGGGTACATTTGTTGCGCGCAAAGGCGCATTTTTGACTGAAAAGTTCAAGAGGCTTTGTGCCGCGACGCAGCAAAAATGACCCCAGACATGGGGAACGAACGGTGGCTTAACCAATATTTCAGGCCTTTGAAGCAGATTTATCGGTGTCGCGGCCTCGTGGTCTTGCCAGCTAGAAACGGCTGATGAGTGAGTGAGGTGCCGCCGTTTAAATAAAGGCAAGCACAATGAAAAACCCACGCAAGATGTTCAATTTGATGGCGCTCACCTTGGGGGCCGTGACGTATCTGGTATCGACAACGGATATCGCGGCCCAAGGGCGCAATTGCGCCCCGCGCGATGTGGTGCTGGCCCAGCTTGCCACAAAATACGGCGAGACACGGCAATCCATCGGGCTTGGTTCCAACAACGCTGTAGTCGAGGTCTTCGCCTCGGATGAAACGGGTACGTGGAGCATCACCGTCACGGCACCCGGCGGGTTGACCTGTCTGGTGGCATCTGGCCGCGCGTTCGAGGAGGTTGCTGACATGGTTCCTACCAAAGACAGCGACACTTAAGTTAAAGTGTTGCGCGAAGAGTGAGGGTTAAGGCAATCATCTGGTTGCCTTTTCTTCATGTCAGTCCGTCCCAGATCAGTTTGCTGCCTGTCACCATCAGCAGCACGTAGGTCAGCGCAAAAAACGCGCGTTCAGGCACCAGATGGTGGGCCTTGACCCCCAGCCACGTGCCCAGCAACGCAAAGGGCGCAAGGGCGACATTGGCAAGAAACGTCTGTGCCGTGAACATGCCCAAGGCGGCATAAGGCACAAATTTCACGATATTTAGTATCCAGAACAACAGCACTGTTGTCGCCTGATACTGTGTCTTGCCCAACCCGCGGCTGAGTAGAAATACAGCGGCCGGCGGGCCGCCCGCGTGGCTGATGAACGTGGTAAACCCGACAGCGACCCCCGCGACCAACCCGGCCCAATCGGGCAGGCGCGTCCGGGCCAGTTTCACCAAGCCTGACGCAAGGCTGAGTTGCCACAGCACAAACCCGACAGACACCCCGCCGATCAACAAGCGCAGCACGTCCGGTGACGCGACGCGGTAAAGGGCTGCCCCCAGCACAACTCCCGGCACGCCGCCAATAACCAACAGGCGCACGTCAGGCGCGCTCCATTTGCGCCAATAGGGTCTGAGCGAACTTGCATCAATCAGCATCAACAAGGGCAGCATCACACCCAATGCCAGCCCCGGTTCCACCACCAGCGCCAGTATCGTGGCAGCCGCAAAAGCGGCGCCTGACCCGAATCCGGCCTTTGAAATGCCTGCAAACAGAACCGCCGGGCCTGCCACGCAAAAGAAAAAGAGGTCGAGGGTCAGCATCGCTGCACCTTTCGTGGTTCGGCGTAACACACCGCAATTGCACCCTTCTGTCCATGCTCTGTGTGGTTGGAAACACTAGAATGTTGCAGTGCAGCGTACACAACTTGCGCGGGGCAGCGCATTTCGTTATCTGACGCGCAACGCAACCCATTCGGAGATTATATCATGGCCAGACCCAAAATCGCGCTGATCGGCGCGGGGCAAATCGGCGGCACACTTGCGCACCTTGCAGCAATCAAAGAGCTTGGCGATGTTGTCATGTTCGACATTTCCGAAGGAACGCCCGAGGGCAAAGCGCTCGACATCGCCGAATCAGGTCCATCGGCAAAGTTTGATGCGAACATGTCAGGCACGCAGTCGTATGCCGACATCGCAGGCGCGGACGTTTGCATCGTGACAGCCGGTGTTGCACGCAAGCCGGGCATGAGCCGGGATGACTTGTTGGGCATCAACCTGAAAGTCATGAAATCTGTGGGTGAGGGCATTGCCGCCCACGCACCAGACGCATTTGTCATCTGCATCACCAACCCGCTGGATGCGATGGTTTGGGCACTGCGTGAATTTTCCGGCCTGCCACACCACATGGTCTGCGGCATGGCGGGTGTTCTGGATTCTGCACGTTTCCGTCACTTCCTTGCGTCTGAATTCAACGTCTCCATGCGCGACGTTACCGCGTTTGTTCTGGGTGGCCACGGTGACACGATGGTGCCGCTGGTGCGTTATTCCACTGTTGCCGGTATTCCGCTGCCGGATCTGGTGAAAATGGGTTGGACGTCACAGGAAAAACTGGATTCAATCGTTCAGCGCACACGTGATGGCGGTGCCGAGATTGTTGGCCTGCTCAAGACGGGTTCTGCGTTCTACGCGCCCGCGACTTCCGCGATCGAAATGGCAGAAAGCTATTTGAAAGACCAAAAGCGCGTCTTGCCTTGTGCGGCCTATGTTGATGGCGCCTATGGCCTCAAAGGATTCTACGTCGGTGTGCCAACGGTAATTGGTGCCGGCGGGATCGAGCGTGTGGTCGAGATCACGATGGATAAGGACGAGCAGGCAATGTTCGACAACTCCGTCAATGCGGTTAAAGGCTTAGTTGAAGCCTGCAAAGGCATCGACGACAGCCTCGTCTAAGCCAAACGTTTATAATTAAAGGGAAAAGCGCATCGTTTCGGTGCGCTTTTTTCGTTTAGCCCGTCCGTCCCGCAGCCGTCGCTGATTTGTGAGATGCGCAAATGCGCCCCGCGCGGTAGGCTGCGCCCATGCGCTTTGTCCTTGCCCTGTTGATCTGTCTGCCGCGCAGCCTGTTTGCGTGTGATCTGGCGTTGGTATTGGCGGTGGATGTGTCAGGCTCTGTGGATGCGGACGAATACCGCGTTCAGATGGATGGCCTTGCGCTGGCGCTGCAAGACGGAATTGTCGCGGATGCGCTGGTGGATGCGCAGGCGCGCGTCAGCTTGATCCAATGGTCCGGCTCCTCACGCCAAAAGCAGACGGTGCCTTGGACGGCGCTCACCTCTCATGCCGATGTTGCCGCGCTGGCGGTACGGATCGCCAATGATCCCCGGCTGTGGCGCAATTATTCCACGGCGATTGGTGAGGCACTTGGTTTAAGCATCCGGTCATTCGACGATGTTGCGGCATGTCGGCGCAAGGTGATTGACGTATCAGGGGACGGTTTGTCGAATGAAGGCGTTGAGCCCGCAACGCATCACGCGGCATTGGGCGCACAAGGAATTGTGGTAAATGCGCTGGCGATTGAAACCGATGACACGGATTTGACGGCATATTTCTTTGAGCATCTGATCATGGGCGAGGGGGCCTTTGTGATCACCGCCAACGGATTTGAGGATTACCCCGAACAAATCCGCCGGAAACTTCAACGCGAGACGACCAAACGGCTCTCTGTGGCCAAGTAACAGGGTTTTGTGATCACTTGATTATTTGCTGTGATCACAAATTACACCTGTCGTGCGGATTTGATGCATTTAGATGTCAACTGCGCCAACAAACCGCGCTTTTTTACAAGCTGGACCCGTGACATGCCGTTAGAATACAGTATCAGTAGTGTCAGCCAACGACATAAAATGCAGCTATCCAAAGGACCGTGCCATGGCCGATGTAAATCGGGGCAATCGCCCCCTGTCGCCACACCTGTCGATTTATCGCCCCCAACTGACCTCCATGACCTCGATCCTGACGCGGATCACCGGCAATGCGATGCTTGTCGCCGCTTTGTTGATCGTCTGGTGGTTTTTGGCCGCTGCGACGTCGCCTGGTTATTTCGAGGCCGTGAACGGGTTTGTCACCAGCTGGTTCGGCGATTTGATCATGTTCTTTTCCGTTCTAGGTTTGTGGTATCACACGCTGGCGGGTGTCCGGCATCTGATCTGGGACAACGGGTATGGGCTTGATCTTCCGACGGCTGAAAAGCTGGGTTGGGCCTGTATCGGTGGATCGGTTGTTCTGACCTTGCTCACCGCCCTGATCGTTTAAGGAGGCTGAAATGGCATTTCTCACAGACCGCAAACGCGCGATGGGCCTCGGCTCCGCGAAATCCGGCACGGCACATCACTGGTCCATGACCCTCAGTTCTGTCGCGCTGCTGATCCTGATCCCGATGTTTGTCTTTACCTTTGGTCCCGCGCTGGGCGGCACCTACGAGGAAATCCTCGCTTACTATAGCCGTCCGTTCCCCGCGATCATCGCGGCGCTGACGATTGCAGTGGGCTTTAAACACTTCAATGATGGGGCGCAGACCCTGATCGAGGATTATGTGCATGGCACTGCACAGAAGGTCACGATCATTCTGGTCACTTGCCTCAGCTACGGGGCTGCCGCAGTTGGCGTTTTCGCCATTGCAAGGCTGGCCCTTTGAACCATTATTCCCAAGACATCACTCTCAATAGGGAGAAACACCATGGCCGCATATGAGTACGAAACACACGAATACGACGTTGTTGTTGTAGGGGCGGGGGGCGCCGGTTTGCGCGCCACCCTCGGCATGGCCGAGCAGGGCCTGCGCACGGCGTGTATTTCCAAGGTTTTCCCGACACGGTCGCACACTGTCGCCGCCCAAGGCGGTATCGCTGCGTCGCTGTCCAACATGGGCCCCGATAACTGGCAGTGGCACATGTACGACACGGTCAAGGGTTCCGATTGGCTCGGCGACACCGACGCGATGGAATACCTCGCGCGTGAGGCCCCCAAGGCAGTTTACGAGTTGGAGCACTACGGTGTGCCGTTCTCGCGCACCGAAGAGGGCAAGATTTACCAGCGTCCCTTTGGCGGTCACACAACAGAGTTTGGCGAAGGCCCACCCGTACAGCGGACGTGCGCCGCAGCAGACCGGACTGGCCACGCGATCCTTCACACGCTTTATGGTCAGTCTTTGAAGCAAAAGGCCGAGTTCTTTATTGAATATTTCGCCATTGACCTGATCATGTCTGACGATGGCGTGTGTCAGGGTGTTTTGTGCTGGAAGCTGGATGATGGCACGATGCACCTGTTCTCGGCCAAGATGGTTGTGCTGGCGACGGGTGGCTATGGCCGCGCGTATTTCTCTGCCACATCTGCACATACCTGCACCGGTGATGGTGGTGGCATGACGGCGCGCGCCGGTCTGCCGTTGCAAGACATGGAGTTTGTACAGTTCCACCCCACCGGCATTTACGGTGCGGGTTGTCTGATCACTGAAGGCGCACGCGGTGAAGGTGGTTATCTCACCAACTCCGAGGGCGAGCGGTTTATGGAGCGCTATGCGCCGACCTACAAAGACCTTGCGTCCCGTGACGTGGTCAGCCGTTGCATGACGATGGAAATCCGCGAAGGGCGCGGTGTGGGCGAGAAGGGGGATCATATCCACCTGCACCTCAACCACCTGCCACCCGAAACGCTGGACCTGCGCCTGCCGGGGATTTCCGAATCCGCGCGCATCTTTGCCGGTGTGGACCTCACGAAAGAGCCGATCCCTGTGCTGCCAACGGTGCACTATAACATGGGCGGCATTCCGACGAACTATTGGGGCGAAGTCCTCGCGCCGACCAAAGACAACCCTGACAACGTATCCCCCGGCCTGATGGCTGTGGGCGAAGCGGGTTGTGCTTCTGTGCATGGGGCGAACCGTCTTGGGTCTAACTCATTGATCGACCTTGTGGTGTTTGGCCGTGCGGCAGCAATTCGTGCCAAGGATATCGTTGATCCTACGACGGCTGTGCCAACGCCCAGCAAGCGGTCTATCGAGGCTGCATTCAGCCGCTTTGACGGGTTGCGCTATGCCAAGGGTCATGTGCCCACGGCAGAATTGCGCCTTGAGATGCAGAAAACCATGCAGGACGACGCAGCGGTGTTCCGCACCGACAAGACGCTGGCCGAAGGCGAAGAAAAGATGAAAGGCGTGGCAGGCAAGCTGGAGGACCTCAAAGTCACCGACACCTCGCTGGTCTGGAACTCTGACCTCATGGAAACGCTTGAACTGACCAACCTGATGCCCAATGCGGTGGCGACGATTACGGCAGCAGCAGCACGCAAGGAAAGCCGTGGCGCGCATGCGCATGAGGATTATCCCGATCGTGATGACGTGAACTGGCGCAAGCACTCGCTGATCTGGTTCAAGGGCAACGAGGCATCATTGGGCTTCCGTGGTGTGCATACGCAGCCACTGACCAGCCATAATGAAGGCGGTATCGACCTGAAAAAGATCGCACCAAAAGCACGGGTTTATTAAGCGGATGCGTTTAGCGGCTCTTGGATTGTTGGTGGCATTGACGGCCTGCGCCCCTGTGCAGCAGGCCGTCGATAACACTGCGCGCCAGGGGGCCAAACGCGTCGTGACAGAAACCCTTGCCACCCGGTTTCCGCAGGTGCCCAAGGAACTCATCACGCCGTTCACCGACTGCATCATCGACAATTCCAACGCTATAGAGATCCGCGAATATGTGCGGGCCTCTATCGGAGGTGTCGATGATACAACGGTTGCTACAATTCGTGGCGTTCTTGCGCGGCCTGAGACAGCTCAATGCTTGCAGAAATCCGCGTTTTCGCTGGGACTTGTCTGACCGATGAATATGGCCAGCTATCCTGTTGTGAACCCGGTCGGCAAAGACGCGCAGCGCGATGCTTTGCGTGATGTTTTTCTGGGCTCTGACAAAGCGACGCGCCAACGTCTGGTGCCGGTCTTGCCGCCTGCCGAGGTGACGTTTGCGGGCATTCGCATGTATGTCGACCCGCGTGACAATTACACCGACCGGATGATCTGGCTGCATGGGCAGCCGCCAGAAATGCAGTCGCTGATGGCATTGACCGAGGTGGTTGAGGGAAAAAACGCCTTTGTTCTGGATGTGGGTGCAAATTCGGGTGCCTTCACGGTCCCGCTGGCATTGGCCGCAGGGGCAGCCAGCAGGATCATCGCGTTTGAGCCTAATCCGGTAATGATCGGGCGTCTTGCCCATAACGTCGGGCTGAATGGACTGCGTGAAAAGGTCAGGATAGAGAGCTGCGCACTGGGGGATGCACCGGGTGAAGCGCTGTTGAACCTGCGGGTGGGCAACCACGGTCAGGCCTCGCTAAAGCCCATCGTGGGGCGCGCGCGCGAGGGTGGCACGCTGGTCCCGGTCAGACCGTTGATGGACTTTGTCGGGCAAGCCGCAAAGCATGATTATTCGGTGTTGAAGGTGGATGTCGAGGGGGCAGAAGTCGATGTTTTGAACCCGATGCTGGAGGCTGGTGGCTGGCTGCCTGATGCCATGCTGATCGAGACGCGGCATGCAGATGCGTGGGACGTCGATCTGGTTGGGAAAATAACGGCTCTGGGGTTTGCGATAACCTTGGAAGCCGACGGAAACACGCTGTTCGTCCGGTAAGGGCGCAGCACTTTGGAAACGCAGCCTTTTGGCTGCATAGCATGAAACGGGCAAGCCTCTGCCCTTGATCAGGAGAAGCGACATGGTTCAGCTCACACTCCCCAAGAACTCCCGCATGACGACGGGCAAAACATGGCCGCGCCCCCAAGGGGCGACCAACGTCAAGGAATTCCACATCTACCGTTGGAACCCCGATGACGGCAAAAACCCTGCCGTGGATACCTATTTCGTCGATCTTGATACCTGTGGCCCGATGATTTTGGACGCACTGATCAAGATCAAGAACGAGATTGACCCGACGCTGACCTTCCGCCGGTCCTGCCGCGAGGGGATTTGTGGTTCCTGTGCTATGAACATCGACGGGATCAACACGCTGGCCTGCACTTACGGTGTGGAAGAGGTCAAAGGCACGGTCAAAATCTATCCGCTGCCGCACATGCCGGTGATCAAGGATTTGATCCCTGATCTGACGCATTTTTACGCGCAGCACGCCAGTATCCAGCCGTGGTTGGAAACGGAAACGCCCGCACCGGCAAAAGAATGGAAGCAGTCGATCGACGATCGTCAAAAACTGGACGGCCTATACGAGTGCATCATGTGCGCGTGTTGTTCCACGTCTTGCCCCAGCTACTGGTGGAACGGCGACCGTTATCTTGGACCAGCAGCATTGCTGCACGCCTACCGCTGGATCATCGACAGCCGGGATGAGGCGACCGGAGAGCGGTTGGACGAGTTGGAAGACCCGTTCAAGCTTTATCGTTGCCACACGATCATGAACTGCGCGAAAACATGCCCCAAGGGTTTGAACCCGGCGGCAGCGATTTCCAAGATCAAGAAACTGATGATCGAACGCACGGTTTGATCCTTATCCTTCACCTGCGGTTTGTCTTCGTCCTGACCGGACGAGGACGACCAAAGGCTGAATGAGGGGCGATGCGCGATAACCTTGCGGACCCGCCGCGCCTTTCGCTCGACATATGTCGGGTTGTAGCGGTACGTTTCCCTGAACACGGGGGACGCCATGACAGATCACACATTCAAGCCGGATATCATTGTTGTCGGCGCGGGCCTTTCTGGCATGGTTGCAGCGCATGAGGCGATCTTGCGGGGGCGCAAAGTCTTGATGTTGGATCAAGAAGCGCCGCAGTCCCTTGGCGGGCAGGCGTTTTGGTCGCTGGGCGGGCTGTTCATGGTGAACTCACCCGAACAACGCCGTCTTGGCATCCGCGATTCAGTTGAATTGGCGTATAATGACTGGATGGGTTCCGCCCAGTTTGACCGACCCGAGGATGCCAACCCCAAGCTGTATGCCGAAAAGTTCATTGAGTGGTCGGCGGGGGGCATGCGGCGCTGGTGTTTTGCGCTGGGTATGCGGTGGTTTCCGGTGGTCGGGTGGGCAGAGCGGGGCGGTGCAGATGCACAAGGGCATGGCAATTCCGTGCCGCGCTTTCACATTACATGGGGCACCGGCACGGGTGTTGTCGCGCCTTTCGTAAAGCTTGTGACCGACTATGCGGCGGCGGGCAGTCTGCGCATCGCATTTCGTCACCGGGCGACAGAACTGATCACAACAAATGGCGCTGTGACAGGCGTGCGTGGCGATGTTTTGGAAGACAGCCTTGCCGCGCGGGGGCACAGCACTTCCCGGGTTGTCACCGGCACGTTTGAACATCACGCAGAGGCGACGGTCCTGACCACAGGCGGCATTGGCGGCAACCACGATACGGTGCGCGCGCATTGGCCGGTGGACCGGTTGGGAAAACCGCCAAGCAGAATGGTCGCGGGTGTGCCTGATTATGTCGACGGAAAAATGCACGGGTTTGCCGCCGATGCCGGGGCGGGACTAATCAATGAGGACCGCATGTGGCACTATTGCGAGGGCGTGCAGAACTGGAACTCCATCTGGCCCAACCACGGTATTCGCATTTTGCCCGGTCCGTCCTCTATGTGGTTCGACGCAAAAGGCGACCGGATGGAGGCCCCCTATTATCCCGGTTTCGACACGCTGGGGACGCTAAAGCGCATTTTACAGGCGGGGGAACATTCGTGGTTCATCCTGACCCAGAAAATCATCGAAAAGGAATTTGCCCTTTCGGGATCAGAGCAGAACCCGGATTTAACTGATGGCGGCTGGCGCGATGTCCTCAAGGCGCGTCTGGGCAAAGGCGCGACACCGGCGGTCGAGGCGTTCAAGAAACATGGCGACGATTTCGTTGTGGCGGATGATCTCGAAACGCTTGTGGCCGGGATGAACAAGATCACGCCAGAGGCGCCTGTCGATCTGGATCACATTCGCACGCAAATCCGCGCGCGGGATTTGCAGATCAACAACCCGTTCTGCAAGGATGCGCAGATTACGGCGATCAATGGCGCGCGCACCTACAAGGGTGACAAGTTGATCCGCACAGCAAAACCCCATGCTATTCTGGACAAGGCCAATGGGCCGCTGATTGCCGTCAGGCTGAACATCGTGACGCGCAAGTCGTTGGGCGGGTTGCACACCGATATTGAGGGGCGCGTTCTGACGCCAAAGGGCGACGTGTTGCCGGGATTATTCGCAGCGGGCGAAGTTTGTGGCTTTGGCGGTGGCGGTTATCACGGATACAATGCGCTGGAGGGGACATTCTTGGGTGGGTGCCTGTTTTCGGGCCGTATGGCGGGGCAAAACGCATGAGCATGATCCCCCCAGATGCAGACGCACGCCGTGCGATCCCGCCGGTGATCTGCTACCCGGTTGAAACGCTCCCGCAGCCTGACATGGCGATCTACGCCAATGCGCGAGAGACGCTGACCAAGACGGGCGAGGTTCTTGTCCCGCCACGCGATGCCGCAACATTTAACGTGCCTGCAGGTCATTTCTTTCGCATTACGTCCGTAGAAGGGTCGCAGGTCGGTGATCTGAACCTGTGGAATGCCAATGATCTGAACGAGCGGTTCTATTCCGGCAAAACCCGCGCATTGCACGGCACGCATATTACGACTGGCGACAGGATGTGGTCATCCTTTCCCGGACTGCGGCCCATGGCGACGATCACCTATGACAGTCTGGGCTGGTACGGGATGGACCCGTTTGGCGGTTCTGTCCATGATGTTATTGGCACCCGGTGCGATCCCTATACGCATAGTCTGTTGAAGGGCGGGCAGTACCACCATTGTTGCCACTCCAATCTGACACGCGCGATGGCGGATCATCTGGGCGTGTCGCCGGTTGAGGCCGAAGCGCATGTGCATGACGTGCTGAACGTCTTTATGTGCACAGGTTTCACCCGCGACACCGGGCAGTATTTTATGAAGGCCAGCCCCGTAAGGCCCGGCGATACGTTGGAATTCTTTGCAGAGATTGATCTGATTGGTGCGCTCAGCGCCTGCCCCGGAGGGGATTGTTCGGCTGAGCATTCATCAGATACGGCCGCGTGCCATCCGCTTTTGGTTGAAACGTTTCAGCCTGCTGCGGGTGCATTGGACGGTTGGGTCGCTCCTGCCGTAAATGGATACGACAGAAGCCATGGCCGGTAATCGGGCGGGGTACATTCAGGCGAATGCCGCCTCTAGCGCGATTTTGACCATATCGCCGAACGTCTTTTCGCGATCCTCGGCGGGCAAGGCTTCGCCCGTTTGGAGATGGTCCGATACGGTAAGCACGGCCAAGGCCCGACGACCGTGCCGCGCAGCAAGAGTATAAAGCTCGGCTGCTTCCATCTCGACGGCAAGAATACCGTGGCGCACCATTTGCGCATCCAGATCATCGCGTTCGGCATAGAATACATCTGATGAATAGATACCGCCGACATGTGTCTTTGCGCCTCTATTCTCGGCTGCGGCAACGGCTGCGCGGAGTAGCGGCCAATCTGCAACGGGCGCATAGTTCACTTCGCGGAAAATAGCCGAGGAAGGGGAGGTAATGGTGCTGGCGGTCATCGCGATAATGACATCGCGAATACCAACATGCGGTTGCATGCCGCCGCAGGACCCGATGCGAATAAGCGTCTGGGCGTTGTGATCCCGGATCAATTCATTCACGTAAATCGACAGGGACGGCATGCCCATCCCGGAACCTTGGATGGTCACACGGTTGCCTTTCCATGTGCCGGTAAAGCCCAGCATGCCGCGCACTTCATTGACCAATACCGCGTCTTTCAGAAACGTTTCGGCGGCCCATTTGGCGCGGTATGGATCACCGGGCATAAGGATCGTTTCAGCGATTTCGCCAGGCTTTGCGCCGATATGAATTGTCATTATTTCTTTCCCCTTTTTAGGCGACAAAGTGCCCAAATCGGGTAGGCGGGGCAAGGCGGAAGTGCTGGTTCAAGGGGTGTGTGCAGAGTTTCAGCGTCAGATTCGAATCAATCCCGTAGCAGGCAACAAAAAAAGCCGCCCAGAATTGAGCGGCTCATTTCAATCAAAAGCTGAAGGGCAGCTTAGATCAGCATCGATTCTGGCGCGGCGCCGTTTTCTACCGCTGCACGAAACCAATTCGGCTGTCGGCCTTTACCGGTCCATGTGCGCGTTGGATCCGCGGGATCGGCGTATTTGGGTGCAGTTTTGGTGCCGGTCTTTTTCGCCTTTGCTTTAGGCGTTTTAGTTGATTTCTGTTTTGGTTTTTCGTCTTTTTCCAACTCATCAAGCGAAAAGCCAAACTCTGCAGCGGCCTTTTGTGCTGCCTTTTTCGCGTCTCTCAGATCCCGCGCTTTTGCATTCTGCAAAGCAGTTTTTACATCTTTAAGGAGTTTCTCCAATTCCTTGCGGGTCATCGTTTTGAGGTCGGTTTTCATAGCTTATTCCCTTTGCTACTCTCTCTAACTGAGTGGAGATAACCGAAATGATCATTCAGTAAAACTAAGAATTTTGCCATATTATTCTGCTGCAACTGCTGCGGGATCGGCCAGCGTCACGATATCCCCCATGATTGTATTCAATTCGAAGTCTTTTGGCGTATATACCCGTGCAACACCCATGGCCTTGAGGCGGGCAGCGTCATCATCAGGAATGATCCCGCCAACAATCACCGGAACATGGCCCAGTCCAGCATCGCGCATTTGTTTCATCAGGTCTTCGACAAGGGGGATGTGTGATCCCGACAAGATCGACAACCCGACCACATGGGCTTGGTCGTTCTTGGCGGCATCTACAATCTCCGAGGGAGTGAGCCGGATACCCTCGTATGCAATATCCATGCCGCAATCACGGGCCCGCACGGCGATCTGTTCCGCACCGTTTGAATGACCATCAAGGCCGGGTTTGCCGACAAGGAATTTCAACCGACGGCCCAGTTTGTCGCTGACCGCGTCGACGGCAGCGCGCAGGTCGTCCAACCCTTCGGTCTTGTTGGACTGTCCTTTTGCCACACCCGTCGGGCCGCGGTATTCTCCATGAACGGCGCGCATTTGGGCGGCCCATTCGCCAGTGGTCACACCCGCCTTTGCGGCCGCAACAGAGGCTGGCATGACATTGCGGCCTTCGGCTGCGGCAGCGCGCAGGTCTGCAAGGGCGGCATCCACAGCCCCTTGATCACGGGCATCGCGCCAAGCGTTCAACCGGTCGATCTGTTCGGCCTCAACCGCCGGGTCCACAACCATGATGCCGCCATCACCCGTCATCAACGGAGAGGGTTCGCCTTGCTGCCATTTGTTCACGCCGACAACGATGGTTTCGCCAGCCTCAATTCGGCCCAACCGGTCTGAATTGCTTTCGACCAAACGGCCTTTCATATAATCAATCGCGGAAATCGCGCCGCCCATGCCATCAAGCAGGGCCAATTCAGCGCGCGCGCCTTCTTTTAGCATTTCTACTTTTGCGTCCACGGCAGGGTTGCCGTCAAACAGATCATCGAATTCCAAAAGGTCGGTTTCATACGCCAGAATTTGTTGCATCCGCATCGACCATTGTTGGTCCCATGGGCGCGGCAGGCCAAGCGCCTCGTTCCATGCGGGTAATTGAACCGCACGGGCGCGGGCCTTTTTCGATAAGGTCACGGCCAGCATTTCGATTAGAATACGGTAGACGTTATTTTCGGGCTGCTGTTCGGTCAATCCCAGCGAATTGACCTGAACGCCGTACCGGAAGCGGCGGTATTTTGGATCCTGCACGCCGTAGCGTTCCAGACAAATCTCGTCCCACAGATCAACAAAGGCGCGCATTTTGCACATCTCGGTCACGAACCGAATACCGGCATTCACAAAGAATGAAATACGGCCCACGAGGGCGGGGAAATCTTTTTCGTCCACACGCGGGCGCAGTTGATCCAGAACGGCGGTGGCGGTTGCCAAGGCAAATGCCAATTCCTGTTCCGGCGTCGCACCGGCTTCTTGCAGGTGGTAGGAACACACGTTCATCGGGTTCCATTTCGGAACGGATGTGTAGCAATACTCTGCCACATCTGCGATCATTTTCAAGGACGGGGCAGGGGGGCAGATATAGGTGCCGCGGCTGAGGTATTCCTTGATCAGGTCGTTTTGTACCGTGCCTTGAAGCTGGGAAATATCCGCGCCCTGTTCTTCGGCGACCGCGATATAGAGTGACAAGAGCCAAGGTGCCGTCGCGTTGATTGTCATCGATGTGTTCATCTGGTCCAGCGGGATGTCCCTGAACAGCATCCGCATATCGCCCAGATGGCTGACCGGCACACCGACCTTGCCGACCTCGCCGCGCGACAGGATGTGGTCGCTGTCATAGCCGGTTTGCGTGGGCAGATCGAAGGCAACCGACAGGCCGGTCTGCCCTTTGGCAAGGTTAGACCGATAGAGTTCGTTTGACGCCTCGGCGGTGGAATGGCCTGCATAGGTCCGGATCAGCCAGGGGCGGTCTTTTGTTTGCTCGGACATCTGCGCGGCTCCTTGAATCGCTTCGGTAATAATATTGCGTTGCGTGCTTCATATGGGACATATTGTGCCCATGTCAATTCGCCGCATTGCGGCATTATGCGGAATTCAAGCGGCTGTGTCCATGAGCGGTGGGCGCGTCCGGCGTCACGTCACACCGCATTTTGGTAGATGCACGGAAGCCGAATACCCAACGCAAAGGTCCAATATCCTCTTCGCCGATGGCAACAAAGCCTTTGCGTTCATAAAGCGCCTTGGCGCGGGGGTTGGTGTCAATCACATCCAGCCGCACCGCAGCCAGACCAAGTGCGCGGGCAGTGTCCTTGATTGCGTCCAGCAGTGCCGATCCAAGGCCCATCCCGCGTGCCGCAGACCCCACGCAGATGCCGTCCATCAATAAAACATCGTCCGCCAGATCACGTTCCACAAGCGCCACCAGCGGCGCACGCCACAGCACCGACAGCCATCCATAAGCCCGCGCCAGATCCGCCAGTCCGCCACCGATCAGCGCGCCTTGGGAGGTTTTGTATCCTGCCACGCCCAATACATCACCGTCCGCATTGCGCGCGACCAGCGCAAATTTCGGGTCCAACTGCGTTGCAATGAAACGCAATGCCTTGTGTTCTGGCCCCATCACACGGCCCAGCTTGGCCGAGAACGCCTCCCAATACAGGGCTGCGATGACAGGCCTTTCGTGGTCTTCAAACCCTTCGCTGATCGTAAATTCCACCGCACGATCCCTTTTGCTATCACTTAGATATTGTCGCGGACGCGGCTGCCTGCAAGGGTGCGGCCCATGACGCAAACGGTTCAATTGCCCCTGTGGCTCTTCATACTCATCCTGCTTTTTGCCGCAGTGACCGCGCTGAGCCATTTTTTGCTGCCATCAGTGCGGTGGTTTTTCCGCTTGCGGCTGGAAAGGGCGGTCAAGCGGCTGAACACGCGGCTGAAACGGCCTATTGAGCCTTTCAAACTGGCCCGTCGGTACGACATGATCCAGCGCCTGATCTATGATCCGGAAGTTACGCGCGAAATCGTCGCTTACGCCAAGAACAACAATGTGCCGGAAAACGTGGCGTTTGAAAAAGCCCGCCATTACGCGCGTGAAATCGTCCCTAGTTTTTCTGCTTTTGCCTATTTCAGCTTTGCCATCCGTTTGGCGCGGTTGCTTGCCAATTCGGTTTACCGCATCCGCACGGCGGAGGGGAACGACGCAGTTTTTGATTCCATTCCCAAAGATGCAACAGTGGTCTTTGTGATGAACCACCGCTCGAACATGGACTATGTTTTGGTCACGTATCTGGCGGCACGCGATACGTCGCTATCTTATGCTGTGGGCGAATGGGCGCGGGTCTGGCCGCTGAGTTGGCTGATCAAATCGCTTGGCGCGTATTTTATCAGGCGCACGGCGCGCACCGCGCTTTATCGCAAGGTGCTGGCGCGGTATGTGCAAATGGCGACCGTTGGCGGCGTGAACCAGGCGTTCTATCCCGAAGGCGGGTTGAGCCTGACGGGCAAACTGCGGCCCCCGAAAATGGGTCTGTTGTCCTATCTTGTCGAAGGGTTTGACCCCGAAGAAGGGCGAGACGTCGTGTTTGTACCCGTTGCGATAAACTACGACCGTGTGCTGGAGGATCGGGTGTTGATTGCCGCGGATCAACGGGGGGATCGCCGGTTTGGCGCGCGTATCTCGGTGGTTGTGGGTTTTATCCTGCGCAAATTATGGCAGCGGCTGACGTTTCAGGAAACCCGGTTCGGGACTGCGGCGGTTGCTTTCGGGGCACCGTTGTCGTTGCGTGCGTCCGGTCAGGGTGCCGAGATCAACGCGCTTTCGGTAGAGTTGATGGCGCGGATCGAAACGGCGATGCCGGTCCTGACGGTGCCGTTGGTTTGCCAAGCGTTGTTGCAAAAGGACGGTTTGTCGCAAGAGGGTTTGATGGATGCAGTTGGCAAAATGATGGGGCAGATCCCGCAGGCCAACCATATTTTTGATATGGACGCGCTTGAGATGGAAGTGACCCGCGGCGTGCAATCGCTCGCGGACCGCGATATTGTTGTTTTGAAAAACGGTGCTTGGACCATTGCAGAGGGTGAAACGCCTGTTGTGCAATTCTACGCGAACTCGATATCCCAATTCATCCAGATTGATGCTGCGACTGCATCATAATTTCTGCAACTGCTGGGTCATAAAATTACAAAAACAGCGCTTGGGAGGTTGCATTGTTGCGTACGGCCCCATATTCCGGTGCGAGAGGCTGCGAGTCTGCATTGCGGCACGAAATGAAACTGATTGATCACGTCAAAGGAGGCCCGCATGGCACTCGACACGACCATTGCGCAGTACGAAGCACCTGAAAAGGACCTCTACGAGGTCGGCGAAATCCCTCCGATGGGGTACGTGCCAAAGCAGATGTATGCTTGGGCGATCCGCCGCGAACGCCACGGTGATCCCGACAAGGCGATGCTGCAGGAAGTGGTCGATGTGCCCGTGTTGGACAGTCAGGACGTTCTTGTCCTCGTGATGGCGGCCGGCGTAAATTATAACGGCGTATGGGCCGCTCTTGGTCAGCCGATCAGCCCGTTTGATGGTCACAAGCAGCCCTATCACATTGCAGGTTCTGATGCCGCGGGCATCGTGTGGGCCGTGGGCGACCGGGTCACACGTTGGAAGGTCGGCGATGAGGTCGTGATCCATTGCAACCAAGACGACGGCGACGATGAGGAATGTAACGGCGGTGATCCGATGTATTCCCCGACGCAGCGCATCTGGGGCTATGAGACACCTGATGGGTCGTTCAGCCAGTTTACCCGTGTACAGTCACAGCAGTTGATGCCACGTCCCAAGCACCTGACATGGGAAGAGGCGGCGTGCTATACGCTGACGCTGGCCACTGCGTACCGGATGCTGTTCGGCCACGAGCCACATGATCTGAAGCCGGGCCAGAACGTTCTGGTCTGGGGTGCCTCGGGGGGCCTTGGGTCTTATGCGATCCAGTTGATCAATACGGCTGGTGCCAATGCGATTGGTGTGATTTCTGACGAAAGCAAACGTGATTTTGTCATGGATCTGGGCGCAAAGGGCGTGTTGAACCGCAAGGATTTCAATTGCTGGGGTCAATTGCCAAAGGTCGGCAGCGAGGAATACGCAGCCTGGTTCGCCGAAACGCGTAAATTCGGCAAGGCCATCTGGGACATCACCGGCAAGGGTGTGAATGTCGACATGGTGTTTGAACACCCCGGTGAGGCGACGTTCCCGGTGTCCACATTCGTGGTGAAAAAGGGCGGAATGGTGGTGATCTGTGCCGGCACCACCGGCTTCAACCTTACGTTTGACGTGCGTTACATGTGGATGCACCAAAAGCGTCTGCAAGGCAGCCACTTTGCCCACCTCAAACAGGCGTCCTCAGCCAACAAGCTGATGCTGGAGCGGCGTCTGGACCCTTGCATGTCCGAAGTGTTTGCGTGGAACGAACTGCCAGAGGCGCACATGAAAATGCAGCGCAATGAACATAAGCCCGGCAACATGTCCGTGCTGGTGCAATCGCCCACAACAGGTCTTCGGACGCTGGAGGATGCGCTGGAGGCGCGCCGCTAACCGTTCATCGTTTCCAGTTGGGAAACAATCAGCCCGCGAATCAGGTATTGGTTCGCGGGCTTTTGCGTTTAGAAAAAGGCAGACAATCCCATCAACACCTTACTAACACTGACCTCACTATTATTGGGGAGTAGAAATCAGCGAATTTCTTTGTTGATGGAGCACATGTTATGGGTGTGTTAACACTTCATTAACTATTTAGGGGCGATTTTGATGACGCGACATGACTGGATACTGGATGTTCTTGCTGACCTAAAAGAGTTTGCGTTATCTGCTGATCTGTTTACCCTTGCAGAGCAGCTTGATGACACCGCCCTGATAGCATTGGCCGAGATCGCCTCCGTTGAGGAGGGCAAACAAGGGCAAGCATATGCTAAAGAAACCAACGCTGGAACACATACTGGAGGCGTTGGAGCAAGCTGACACGCTTGAAGGTATGCAGACCGCGAGCGTGGCACTGCGCGATCATCTGGATGTTTGGCATATAGCCTATCATTGGGTCGATTCCGCCGGGGACCAATATGGGTGCGGGACCTATTCGATTGAGTGGCAGCAGCGCTATATGGCGCAAAACTATCAACGTTTGGACCCGGTAATCATCGGGTGTTACCAGCGCTTTCATCCGGTGGACTGGAAGCAGCTCGACTGGTCCTCCAAGGCAGCGCGGGCGTTCCAAAAGGAAGCGATTGAATACGGGATCGGCAATCAGGGGTTTTCGGTGCCGATCCGGGGACCGAACGGGCAGTTCGCCTTGTTTACGGTGAACGATTCATGCGACGATGCGGCATGGGCCCATTTCACGGAAAAGCACCGGCGCGAGCTGATTCTGGTTGCGCATTATTTCAATGAAAAAGCGCTCTATTTTGAGCCCGACCGCGTGGCCGATCCGGTGCAGCCCCTATCGCCGCGCGAAGTAGACGCGATGACGCTGCTGGCGATTGGATACAACCGTGCGCAGGCCGCCGATACGCTGTCCATTTCCGAGCATACTTTGCGGGTATATATTGAAAGTGCGCGGTTCAAGCTGGGCGCGATGAACACCACTCATGCGGTTGCGCGGGCGCTGAGCCGGGGGTTGATCGTCGTCTAGATCGGTCCGTGTTGCTGATGTGGTTCAGGGGGCCAGCCCCCCGCGACCCCAAGGGGTCACGTCCCCCGAATTATTTGAGGCCAAAAAGAAAGCGGTGTTGCGTTTGTGCCATTTGGCCGCGCGGTCTGTTCC
>JAFMHE010000194.1 GCA_017854675.1 Paracoccaceae bacterium
GGCACGCTCACAGCGTCCGAAATGGCGCGGGTCAGGGGCAGGTTGAAACCTTGTTTGGTGCCATCACGGTCCATCGAGGTCAGCAGTATTTCACCGGCCCCTTTTGCGGTCACGGTTCTGGCGAACGCGACCGCGTCAATGCCGGTGGGCTTGCGGCCCCCGTGGGTAAAGATCTCCCATTTACCGGGGGATACGGTTTTGGCGTCGATGGCGCAGACGATGCATTGGCTGCCGAACTGGTCGGCGGCAGTTGCAATCACGTCCGGATCAGCCACAGCGGCAGAATTGAAGCTGACCTTGTCAGCGCCTGCCAAAAGAAGCGCGCGGACATCCGCAGCCGTGCGCACGCCGCCGCCGACGGTCAGCGGGATATAGCAATGCTCTGCCGTGCGGCGCACCAGATCGAACATGGTGCCGCGGTTTTCATGGGTGGCGTGGATGTCGAGAAAGCACAGCTCGTCCGCGCCCGCCGCGTCATAGGCGATGGCTGCGTCGACGGGATCGCCCGCGTCGCGCAGGCCGACGAAGTTGACGCCTTTGACGACGCGGCCATCGGCGACATCAAGGCAGGGGATGATGCGGGTCTTAAGCATGGCTTTCCCTTAAAGGGGGATTGTGTTTGGAGCAAGTGACTGGGGGTTTCACACCCGTCGACCATTGGGCTTGAACCAATGGCGCGCAATGATCGACCCCCCGTGGAGGTTTATTCTGAAAATTGAAGAGGATTAAGAGCTCAGGGTGGTGATTGCGGCTTTCAGGTCGATGGCGCCGTCGTAGAGGGCGCGGCCGGAAATTGCGCCTTGGATGACGCCGGTGTTTTTGAGGGCGATGAGATCGTCGAGGGAGGAGACGCCCCCCGAGGCGATAACGGGGATTGAGACCGCGCGGGCCAGATTGGCGGTTGCGGTGATGTTGGGCCCGCCCATCGCGCCGTCGCGCAGGATGTCGGTATAGATGAGGGCGGCAACGCCTGCGTCTTCAAAGGACTTGGCGAGGTCAGTGACCATCACGTCGGTCTCTGTTGCCCAGCCTTTGGTGGCGAC
Source organism: Paracoccaceae bacterium (assembly GCA_017854675.1). GTDB lineage: Bacteria > Pseudomonadota > Alphaproteobacteria > Rhodobacterales > Rhodobacteraceae > Sulfitobacter. The sequence continues at coordinate 1,044 of JAFMHE010000194.1, forward strand.
TTTGCCGTTGCGGGCATCTATGCCAACGGCGACTTTGCCCGGGAAGGCGCGGGCGGCCTCGCGGACCAGATCGGGGTTTTCGACTGCTACGGTGCCAAGGATCACGCGGGCGAGGCCACGCTCAAGCCAATGTTCGATCGTTGCCATGTCGCGGATGCCGCCGCCCAATTGTGCGGGGACGGGGCAGGCTTTGAGGATTGCCTCGACCACTGCGCCGTTCACAGGTGCGCCCGCGAATGCGCCGTTGAGATCAACGAGGTGAAGCCATGTGCAGCCTGCATCCACGAAGGCACGGGCTTGTGCGGTGGGGTCGTCGTTAAAGACGGTCGAGCGGTCCATATCGCCGTGCACAAGGCGCACGGCTTGGCCGTCTTTGAGATCAATTGCGGGGTAGAGGATCATGGCCGGGGTCCTTTGACATCATATTGGCTGCGGTTTTGCATGTGGGGGAGGGTTTTGCAACGCGACCCGAGGTTAGTCTTGCCAGATATGCGCGCCATGGCTCAGGGTAATGCATCTATCAGGGAGAGAGAGAATGAGATTTGTAACAGCGGTACTAATGAGTGTTGTCATGGCGGGCGCGGCATGGGCCGATCCGGTTGAGGGGACTTGGAAGACGCAAGTAGATGACGATCGTTATGCCCATGTCAAAATGGAGCCGTGCGGGCCCGCGATTTGTGGCGTGATCGTCAAGACTTTCCTCAGCGGCGACGATTATGTTTCCCCAAATCTGGGAAAGAAGCTTGTGCTGGACATGGTTCCAGCAGGTGAAGGCAAATACAAGGGCAAGGTCTGGCGGCCGTCCAATGGCAAAATCTACGTCGGCAAAATGGACGTTGCAGGCAATTCGCTGAAGCTTTCGGGTTGTGTCGCGGGTGGTTTGATCTGTTCAAAACAGACGTGGACACGGCTAAAATAATTCTTCGGTTGTCCGGCAAATAATACCCATTGCTGTGGTGCGCGCGCGGCCCTAATGCTGTGCGCGCGTCGGCAAACATAAGTGATTCGTTTGAGTCCGACGGTGGCAGTATCGCTTTGGGGAGTGATGCGCATGCGTTGTCTTAAATCTTTTATCGGAATTGGCCTTTTGGCCGCCTTCACAGCACCTGCTGGCGCTGACGTGCCTTTGGGCCTGTGGCAATCCACGCCTGACCGGAGTGGTCTGGTGGTACATGTGCGCACCAAACCCTGCGGCTCTGCCGTATGCGGGCAGATCGAGCGCGCAAAGGACCGGCGTGGCTATGACAAGCCCTCGACGGCTGTCGGGCGTCCAATTTTGATCGACATGAAACCCGATGCTGATGGCATATATGTCGGGCAATTGTGGGAAACCGACAGCAACCGTTTAAAGAATGCGCGGATGCAAGTGAACGGCAACGTCATGCGGTTGGAAAACTGCGACGGGGCGGCGTGCAAGAAAGTGGTCTGGACCCGATTGCGCTGATTAGTCGAAGGGTTGCCCTTAGGATCTTTGCGGCGTAGCTTTTTCGCGTCTGCAGAGGTGGCCGGATCTGTCCACTCTCGTTGCAGAGTGTCATGCGGGCTGTGGGGGCGGACCTAATGTTTCATTTCAAACGCGTGATGGCGGCCTTGGTCGCCGTGTGGCTTGCACCTGCGGCCTATGCACAGTCCGAGGGGCGTGCCGAAGTGCCGCGCGGCTTGTGGCAGGCGCAAGCGAACGTGCAAGGGATTTCGTTCCATGTGCGAACGCGACGCTGTGGTCGCGCGCTGTGTGGGCGTGTGGAACGGGTCAAGAACCGTCGTGGGTTTGACGCACCCTCAAACGCCGTTGGGCAAATGGTGCTGTGGGAATTGAGCCCGCAGGCCGATGGTAGTTTTATGGGTGAATACCGGGATGGGGCGGGCAACGCGTGGATGAATACACGGGTTGAGGTGCGCGGCAATGCGTTGCAGCTGCGGATTTGTGAAGGCAGCGATTGCCGGGGCGAAAGCTGGAAACGCCTGCGTTAGCGGATTAAGGGCGCCACTGTAGGAAATTCGAGATCAGGCGCAGGCCGGTGGCTTGGCTTTTCTCGGGGTGAAACTGCATGCCCAGCATGGTGTCCCGGCCGATGATGGATGTGACGTCCCCCGCATAATCGACATGGGCAAGGCGCTGCACCGGATCGCGCACAACCATATGATATGAATGGACGAAATAGGCATGATCGCCTGTTGAAACCCCATCGAATACGGGGTGCGGGTGATCAATCACCAGGTCGTTCCAGCCCATATGCGGGACCTTTAGGGTCGCGTCGGCAGGTGTGATGCGCGTGACCTCACCGCTGATCCAGTCAAGGCCGGGGGTGTCGGAATATTCCCGTCCAATGCTGGCCATCAGTTGCATGCCGACGCATATGCCAAGGAAGGGTCTGGCCTTGACCTCAACCGCTTCGACCATCGCGTCAAACAGGCCACCTGCACCTTTGAGGGCCGCCATACAGGCGGGAAAGGCCCCGTCGCCGGGCAAAACGATCCGGTCCGCGCGCGCGACAACATCGGCGTCTGCGGTCACGGTGACTTCGCCTGCGCCCACTTCGTTCGCCATACGTTCAAACGCTTTGTGCGCTGAATGCAGGTTTCCTGATTCGTAGTCGATGATCGCGGTCAGCATGTCTAAACTCCGGTGCTGCAGATCACAGCGCACCCTTGGTCGACGGGATGTCACCGGATTTGCGGGGATCGACCTCTACCGCGTCGCGCAGCGCACGGGCGACGGATTTGAAAGCCGCCTCCGCGATGTGGTGGCTGTTGAAACCATGCAGCATATCGACATGCAGCGTGATGCCGCCGTGGGTGGCGAAGGCCTGAAAGAATTCGCGCACCAGCTCGGTGTCAAATGTGCCGATCTTGGCCGTGGGCATGGCGACGTTCCAGATCAGATAGGGCCGGGCTGACAGATCAAGTGCGGTGCGCACCTGCGCATCATCCATCGGCAAGATACACGCGCCATAGCGCCGGATACCGCGTTTGTCGCCAAGTGCTGCATTCAGCGCCTGTCCCAGCGTGATGCCCACGTCCTCGACCGTGTGGTGATCGTCGATGTGCAGATCGCCTTTGGCACGGATTGTCATGTCGATCAGCGAATGGCGCGCCAATTGGTCCAGCATGTGATCAAAAAAACCAACGCCGGTCTTGTTGTCATAAGCACCGGTTCCGTCAAGATTGATCTCGACGGTGATCTCGGTCTCGGCGGTGCTGCGGGTCAGTGTCGATTGACGCATGGGTTTCTCCGGCGCTTGGGGCGATGATCGCCTTATAGCAGTGCGGCGCGTCAGGCCAAGGGGTCTTGCGGGGGTCCGACCCATGTGTCAGCTTTGCGCAAAACATATGAGGCTTTGATGAGCACTTGCGTCTTTATCCAGATCCGCTGCCGCCCCGGCAAAACCTACCGCGTTGCCGAGGAAATCGCGTTGCGTGAAATCCATTCGGAACTGTATTCCACATCCGGCGAATATGACCTGCTGATGAAGCTTTATATCCCGAACTCCGAGGATGTGGGCGTCTTTATCAATGACAGATTGCTGGACATCGAAGGGATTGAGCGGTCGATGACGACAATGACGTTCAAAGTCTTTTGAAACAACGGTTTGTGGCCCTTTTAGGCGCAGCGCTTTTGCTACCAACGATGGCCCATGCTGCGAAGGTCTATGAGGGGTCAGAAGCGGCGGCATTGCGGTGTTCCAACACGCTTGCCCTGACGGCGGTGGCGCTGGCCCGCGCTGATCTGATTGGCGAGGATGAAAAGGAAGTCATGCTGGGCGTGACGGTTCTGATCCTAGAACGGCATGTCAGCGGCACGTGGCGCCAGAAAAAAGCGGCGCTGAAAGTCATGCGGGACAGGCGGTCTGTGCCCGATACTCTTGATGACTACCGCGCGAATGCCGTGCGGTGCTTGCGGCAGTTCCCGATCAACTGATGCGGTTATCCGGGTTTGGCACAGACGGCAGCCACCCGAAAAACACACGATAGCCACCCGAAAAATGATCCTAAAAAAGCTGCTGGACGCACTGACTTTGTTCAGATCAACGGATAAGGTCGGCGCATGTCAGTTTGGATCCGCATCACAGAAGCCTTGCAGGCGCTTACCTCGGGAGAGGGGCTATCGGCGGTGTTCGACCGCCTGCGCAGCCCGCCCGAGCGGTCCGTCGCGTTCACGATTGCGGTGATCGCGCTGGGCGCAAAAATGGCCAAGGCGGATGGGTTGGTCACGCGCGATGAGGTCACCGCATTTCGCGAAGTGTTCCAGATAGCCGAAGATGATTTTGAGGGCGCCGCCCGTGTTTTCAACCTTGCGCGGCAGGATGTTGCGGGTTTTGATGATTACGCCCGCCGGATCGCGCACATGTTCGCATCCGAGCCCGCGACGCTGTGCGACCTTATGGAGGGGTTGTTTCACATCGCGATGGCGGATGGCACCTATCATCCCAATGAGGACGCGTTTCTCGAAGAAGTGGGGCGTATCTTCGGCATGTCCGAGGCCAGCTTTGCCTCACTCAAGGCACGATTTGTTCCGGACACATCGCCCTTGCCGCATACGGTTTTGGGAATCGCCCCCGGTGCCAGCATGAAAGAAGCGCGCGCTGCTTGGCGGGCTTTGGTGCGCGCCAACCACCCTGACGCATTGGTCGCACGTGGCCTGCCCGAAGAGGCCGTGCGCATGGCGGAAAAGCGTATGATCGACATCAACCGCGCATGGGCTACCTTGTCTGGCAAAGCAGCCTGATGCGGCTTGCAACCTACAACGTTGAATGGTTCGCCTCGCTTTTTGACAACGACAATCAGCTTTATGACGATGACGGGTGGTCCGCGCGCTATGGCGTCACACGGGCCGAACAAACGGCTGCATTGGGCGTCGTGTTTCAGGCGCTGGATGCGGATGCGGTGATGATCATCGAAGCGCCCGATAGCGGCAAATCATACAACACCGTCACAGCACTGGAAGCGTTCGCACAGCGGTTTTCACTGCGTGCGCGCGCAGCAGTCATGGGCTTTTCCAACGATACGCAGCAAGAGATTGCGCTGCTTTATGATCCAGATGCGATCAGCGCCGCGCATACACCCTTTGGTGATTTTGTCGGCCCCGAAGGTGCAACCGGTGCGCCCCGTTTTGACACGGCCCTGCGAATTGATCTGGATATTGATGCAACCGAGGATCTTGTGGTGTTTTCCAAGTCGCCGCTTGAATTGAACATCACGACCAAGGGTGGTTTTGCCTTTCACATGATCGGGGCGCACCTAAAGTCCAAGGCCCCGCATGGTGCGACCACGCCCGCCGAAGTGATGAGCATCGGCATCGCAAACCGGCGCAAGCAACTGGCGCAGGCGGTCTGGATGCGCGCGCGGATTGAAGAACATCTGTCCAAAGGCACGCCGTTGATGGTGATGGGTGATCTGAACGATGGCCCCGGTCTGGATGAATTCGAGAGCCTCTTTGGCCGGTCCTCTGTCGAGATTGTCATGGGGCATGGACGTCAAGACGCGCTGTTTGATCCGCATGCAGCCCGCGCGTTAAGCCGCAAGCTGGGCGCGGCACCGACCACGGCGCGGTTCTGGATACGGCCCGAAAAACGATATTTGCAGGCGCTATTGGATTATATCATGGTGACGCCCAATTTTTGCGAGCGCGGTGCGCAATGGCGCATTTGGCACCCGATGGATGACCCTGTCTGCTGGCAAACCCCGTCCTTGCGTGACGCGCTGGTCACGGCGTCGGATCATTTTCCGGTCACGATAGATTTTCAGGATTGAGCAGCACACCCTCTTAAATCGGTAGAAATCGTGCTATATTAAATAGCATGAGACACTTTGCACCCTTCATAGTGGCGGCATTGATCGCCACCCCCGCGACTGCGCAGGACGCTGAAGCCCCCGGCCTGAGCTTGATGGAACGCGGCGCGTTA
>JAFMHE010000195.1 GCA_017854675.1 Paracoccaceae bacterium
AGATGCTTTTCCAATGACCCTGCGTTCACGCCGATACGGATCGAACAATTGTGATCACGTGCGGCCCGGATCACTTCCTTGACGCGCGTTTCACTGCCAATGTTGCCCGGATTGATCCGCAGACAGGCCGCCCCTGCTTCGGCAGCCTCTATACCGCGTTTGTAGTGAAAATGGATATCCGCGACGATTGGCACAGATACCTCACGCACGATCTCTTTTAGCGCTTTGGAAGACGCTTCATCCGGAACCGAAATACGCACGATATCTGCGCCTGCCTCTGCGGCGGCTTGCACTTGCGCGATCGTCCCTTTGATGTCGGTAGTTAGCGTATTGGTCATTGTCTGCACGGATATCGGCGCATCGCCCCCGACAGGGACGTTCCCCACCATGATCTGACGGGACTTTCGACGGTAAATGTTACGCCACGGGCGGATATGATTGAGCGACATGAACAGCTTGCCTTGCAGGTTGTGGGTCTACACCCAATACCTAGTCAACCAAACCTGACACTGCAATGCTTACTCAGACTTGCAGGGCAACGCAGCCAGCAAAGCCGGGTCAACATTCGCATCTTGCAAATCTGCAAACATCCGGCTGAGCGATGTGTCAGCGTTCGGATCGACCGGTTCGTACAATTCAGCCAACGCTTGCTGGCTTAGTGGTAGATTACTGGTCACACTGCCGCGCGATCCGACAGGACCATAGCAATCAGACCCCATCGCAAAGAACAACGCACCGGATTCGCCAGTGCGCAAAAGCGGCGGTTCCTCGGTTGCGGGAATTTCAAAGACCTCGCCTTTTTGCATGACCTTTTCAAAGATCGTCGTGCCGTCAGCGGCACGTACCCGAACCCAGGATTCGTACGCGGCGACCATCAACACACCCTCAACCTGCGTCTCGACAACCTGCGGTCGGGCCGGGTCAACGCCCGGCGGCAAAGTCGCAGCCGCCAGTGTTTCAGAAGGCAAAGGCGATGCGAGGGCAAAAGAAGAAAACACGCCCGAAGAGCGCGGGTCAATCGACGCAATCGGCGCGTCGCGGGGCACCAATACAGGCACATCAAGAGCCTGCGGGCGATAAAGCCGGTCCAGCGCATCCGCACGCGGTGTGTCAATCGCACGCGGCGCGGCCGATGCGATAGCGCTTTCTACAGGCGCAGAAGGCAATGCGCTGTCCAACGGATCAAGGTCGGACAAGACGATGGGTGTCTGGTCCACAGGGGCAACCTGCACACGCTGTACTTCTTTAAGGACGGTCCAGCCGCCAAAGCCAATAGCACCGATCAAACCGACCAGCACCAGCATGGAGCCAATTGCTGCCGGCTCGATCCGGCTAAAGATACTGTCTGTCGCGGGGGTAAACGGCATGGCGGGGCGGGCAAACGGGTCTGCCTCGGCGGCGCGCGCCTTGCGCTCTTCAAAAGATGTTTTCTTGATCACGGACGCTTCGGCGGACATGCCGTGGGCCACCGCGAAACCGGATTCGGTACAAAACGCGGCGAACGCCTTGTCGGGATCCATGTTCAGATAGCGCGCATAAGACCGCACATAACCTGCAATAAAACCGGGCGTATCGAATGCATCCGGGTCGGCATTTTCAATGGCAGCAATGTAGGAGGCTTTGATCCGCAGTTCGCGCTGAACGTCCAGCAATGACTTGCCAAGGGTCGCGCGTTCACCACGCATAATGTCACCAAGTCGCAACTCAAAAGCATCAAACCCCTGGGGCTCGACATGTTCCTCAACGACCTTGGTAGACCACCGCCCAATCATAGAATTGTCCCGCACTAACTTGCCTGTGACCTTGACCCATATCGCAACTTCCGATTCGGGAATGGCCTTTTGTTGCTATAAGCTTAACATAAGGCAACGGAAAATGCGAAATTAACCTTGTTAGCCAGCAGCTTCGGCACGATTTAGCGCACAATGCGACCAAAGACCGTCCATCGCTGCAACCAAAGCGTCCATTTCGCGGGGTCCGTGTACCGGAGAAGGTGTAAAACGCAGACGCTCGGTTCCGCGCGGCACGGTCGGAAAGTTGATCGGCTGGACGTAAATGCCATGCTCTTCGAGCAACATGTCAGACAGTTTCTGCGTATGTATTGGGTTCCCGACCATCACAGGCACAATATGTGACCCGTGATCAATGATCGGAAGGCCCAATCCCTTGAGCCGCAGTTTGAGTGCCTTGGCCTGTTGCTGATGCTTTTCACGCAGCAAAGGTGTGCGTTTCAGGTGCGCCACTGACGCTGCCGCGCCCGCCGCAATCGCAGGCGGCAGGGAGGTCGTAAAGATGAAGCCGGGCGCATAGGACCGGATCGCATCGCACATCTTCGCCGAGGCCGCGATATAGCCGCCCATCACGCCATATGCCTTGGCAAGCGTCCCGTTGATGATGTCCAGACGGTGCATCAGGCGGTCGCGTTCTGCCACCCCTGCCCCGCGCGGGCCGTACATGCCGACCGCGTGCACTTCGTCGATGTAGGTCAGCGCGCCGAATTCATCCGCCAGATCGCACAGCGCTTCAATCGGGCCGAAGTCACCATCCATTGAATAGATCGATTCGAAAGCAATCAGCTTGGGCGCGGCCGGATCATCTGCCTCAAGCAATTCGCGCAGGTGGGCGACGTCGTTGTGACGGAAAATTCGTTTGGCACCACCATTGCGGCGCACCCCCTCGATCATAGAGGCGTGGTTGAGCGCGTCCGAGTAAATGATCAGGCCGGGAAACAGTTTGGGCAGCGTCGATAGTGTTGCGTCATTCGCGATGTAGGCAGAGGTAAACAGCAACGCCGCCTCTTTGCCATGCAGGTCAGACAGCTCCGCCTCAAGTCGCTTATGATAGACAGTTGTGCCTGAAATGTTGCGCGTTCCGCCTGATCCTGCGCCCGTCGCCTTCAGCGCTTCGTGCATCGCCTCCAGCACAACGGGGTGCTGGCCCATGCCCAGATAATCATTGCCGCACCACACCGTGATGTCCTGTTCGCGGCCATCGGGGCGCGTCCAGACGGCATGCGGGAACTGACCATTGCGGCGCTCGATATCAATGAAAGTCCGGTAACGTCCTTCTTCGTGGAGCCGCGCAATCGCCTCGTCCAGCTTACCCGTATAATCCATGCGCTTCTCCATTTCACCGCGTCGACAACGGCCAGAACCTGCCGATGTCGGAAATTTTCACTTAGACCGAATATAGAAACATATCCCGTGCTTCAATGTCTTAAGGCTGTGCGTCTTGTCGCAGCATTGATCTGGATCAAGTTTGGAATATTCGCCGAACCGCGCGCCTGCGTCTCGCGCCTCTGGACACCCGCTTGCGGCCTGTTAACGTCACGCGAGCCTACACCTTATTGCGGAGCCTCCCTTATGTCCCTCGACGCCGTTCTGTCAAAAATTGACGCTGACCTGCCCGATGCTACCGACCGCCTGCTTGACCTGCTGCGCATCCCGTCCATCTCAACCGATCCCGCGTTCAAGGACGACTGCGACCGCGCCGCGGATTGGCTGGTCGCAGACCTGAGCGCGATGGGCGTCGATGTCTCCAAGCGCCCGACACCGGGGCACCCGATGGTGGTCGGTCATGTCGGCGAAGGCGCGCCACATCTGCTGTTTTACGGCCACTATGACGTCCAACCCGTTGATCCGCTTGCCCTTTGGGACCGCGACCCGTTTGATCCAGAGGTTCAAGAAACGGCGAAAGGAAAGGTCATTCGTGGCCGTGGGTCATCCGACGACAAGGGCCAGTTGATGACCTTCATCGAGGCATTGCGCGCGTGGAAAGAGGTCAAAGGCGACTGGCCCTGCAAAATCACCTTCTTCCTTGAAGGCGAAGAAGAAAGCGGATCGCCCTCGCTTATCCCTTTCATGCAAGAAAACGCCAAAGAGCTGAAATCAGACATTGCGATGATCTGTGACACCGGCCTGTTCGAGAGCAAGACCCCCTCTATCGTGACCATGCTGCGCGGGTTGCTGGGTGAGGAGCTGACCATCACAGCCCCGGACATTGACCTGCACTCAGGCATGTACGGCGGTATCGCGCGCAACCCCATTCGCGTGCTCAGCCGCATTATCGCGTCCTTGCACGATGATACAGGCCGGATCACAGTGCCGGGGTTCTATGACGGTGTGCCTGAACTGTCCGATGAGTTGGAAGCACAATGGCAGGGCCTTGCCTTTGACCACCAAAGTTTTCTGGGCGACGTGGGCCTGTCAGAACCCGCAGGCGAACAGGACCGCACCCCGCTGGAAATGATCTGGTCGCGGCCCACTTGCGAGGTAAACGGCATCTGGGGCGGCTATACGGGCGACGGGTTCAAGACCGTGCTGCCATCACAGGCCCATGCGAAAATCTCGTTCCGTTTGGTCGGCACCCAAGACCCTTTTGCCATCCGCGAAAACTTTCGCGCCATGGTGCAGGACGCGCTGCCCCCTGATTGCACCGTTGAATTTCACGGCCATGGTGCCAGCGGTGCCTCAGGCGCCGACACCTCCGGCACAATGTTCGAGGCGGCCCGTCAAGCACTGTCAAACGAATGGAACGTGCCAGCGGCATATATCGGCTGCGGCGGGTCGATCCCGATTGCAGGGCACTTCCAGAAAATCCTTGGCACGGAACCGATGCTGATCGGGTTTGGCAAAGACGACGACGCGATCCATTCACCGAACGAAAAATACGACTTGGAAAGCTTTCACAAAGGCATCCGGTCCTGGGCGCGCGTTCTTGATGCGCTGACCTGAGATCAGGACCGCCGACGCCCCTCGCGGACAAAGACATAGACGCCAGAGGCAATGACAATCGCCGCACCGATGAACACCGTCGGTGCGGGCCATTCCCCGAACACGGTCCAGCCCCAGAACAGCGAATAGATCAGCAGCACATATTCAAACGGGGCCACCGCTGATGCGTTGCTCAGCCGGTATGCTTGCGTTAGCAGATACCCGATCACTGCCGACATCGCCCCCAATCCTGCAATCACAAGCGTGTCTTCGGGGGCAGGCCACACCCACGCCCGCAACAGGAATTGCGCGCTGGCGGAACTGTCGGCAGTCACAAACCGACCATCGCCCGCAACCAGATACATGATGCCGCTGACAATCAAAAACGCCACTTGCAGATGGATCGTCAGCGCCGAGGCGCGGCTGGTCGCACCCAGCTTGCGCGTCAACACCGACATCAACCCGTATCCCGCCGCCGCCAACACCGGCAGCACAACGATCCACCCCAGACCAGAAGCACCCGCCGCAACTTCGGGGCCCATCATGATCAGCACACCGACAAAACCGACACCAATAGCCGCGAACCGGCGCGGTCCGACCTTTTCGCCAAGGATCGGGATAGACAGCAAAGTGACAAACAAGGGTGCCATGAAATACAGCGCATTGGCCGTCGCCAGCGGCATTGCAACAATCGCCGCGTAAATCGCGCTGTTGGCAAAAACGATCAGTAAACCGCGCAGGATATGCAACGCAGGCTTGCCCGTGTTCAGCAGGCTAAAACCGCCCTCGTACATCAGCACCCCGAACGTCAGTATGATCCCGATACCTGAGCGCATGGCAATGATCTGGTGCAACGGGTAGTCGCCCGACATCGCCTTGATGAACATATCGTTCATTGAAATCAGGAACATACCGGCCAAAACGCAGTAGATACCAAGATTTGAGTTCGATGAAGTTGGGCCTGTCATACCTTTCCCTACACCCGCATCTTTTGATTTGTTAGGCTAGAAAAACACAAGCCTGCAAAAGGACCGACACATGACCATCATCACAGGGTTCAAAGCCGACGTGGCACGGGTGAACGGCATGCAGATCGCCTATGCGATGGGCGGCTCTGGCCCACCTGTGCTGCTGCTGCATGGCTTTCCCCAAACGCACGCGATGTGGCATGCCGTGGCACCCCGGCTAGCCCAGCACTTTACCGTGATCGCCGCCGATCTGCGCGGCTATGGCGATAGCAGCAAACCATCGGGCAAAGGCAGCCACAGTTTTCGCAATATGGCGGCAGATCAGCATGCGTTGATGCAGCATCTAGGATTCGAGCGATTTCATCTTGTGGGGCATGACCGGGGTGGACGCACCGCACACCGGTTGGCCCTTGATGCGCCCAGTGCGGTGCAAAGCCTGACGGTCATGGACATCATTCCAACCCATCTGCTGCTGGACGCGCTTAGCCGGGATGTAGCGCAGGCCTATTACCATTGGTTTTTCCTTGCCCAGCCATCGCCGCTGCCCGAAACCATGATTGCCCATGATCCCGACACGTTCTTTGAGAGTTGCCTGTTAGGCTGGGGGTCCGCGAAACTGGACGACTTTGACCCGCACGCATTGGCCGCCTACCGCACCGCGTGGCGTCGGATCGAAACAATCTATGGCATGTGTGCAGATTACCGCGATGCGCTGGACGTGGATTTCGACCTTGATGCCGCCGATCTGGGGAAACACGTCACCTGCCCCGCCTTGGTCCTGTACGGCGCAGATGGTGCAATGGCCAAAACCTACGATGTGCCAGCAACTTGGGCAGCACGGTTAAGCGATATGCAAAGCGTCGCGATTCCCGGCAGCCATTTTTTCATTGACCAGCATCCGGTTGAAACGGCGGATGCAGTGCTGGCTTTTCTGGGCGCGCAAGAAAACTAGCACAACACGCAAAGAAAAAGGGACCCCGTTAGGGATCCCTTTTCAAGCAGCAGTGGCGCGGTTGACGGGGCTCGAACCCGCGACCTCCGGCGTGACAGGCCGGCACTCTAACCAGCTGAGCTACAACCGCCCGCTGCACACTCCGTCGTTACCGTCGAAGCGTTGGGCCGTAATATGGGTGACACGCTGGGGCGTCAAGACGCAAAAATGATGAAATGTGCAGAAAGTTTCGATCCGGCCGATTCAGTT
>JAFMHE010000196.1 GCA_017854675.1 Paracoccaceae bacterium
ATCGCCTCGTATCCCGCAAGGCGCATGACCTCCAGAAAGGCTTTATCCTCGGCAGCGTCACGCAAGGCGGTGTTGATGATGGCAGATGGGATAAGTTCAGCGGCGTTGACGATCAGTTTCATCCATTTGGCCGAATGGATGTCATCCACAACCTCAACTGTGCCCGAGTGCCGTAACAGGGCAGCGACACCTTCGACACGGCTTTGTTGCGCGGGGTCAACCGCCCCCATGGCAAACCACGATTCATCCGTGTCGTTTTGGCGGTTGGTGATCCCCGGCTCCCACATGTTCGAGGCAATCTCGATCACGGCGCCAATGGTGCGGTGGGCACCGACGATGTCGGCGATATCTTGGTGGGTCATGCCGTTTTGCAGACCAATGACAAATCCATCCTCTGCTAGAGCTGGCTTGATGATCTCGGTCGCCCAACGGGTGTCATACGCCTTGACGACCAAAAACACCAAGTCGAAAGGGTCTCTGATTTCAGCGATTTCACACAGATGTAAGGCTTTGACCTGTGTATGCAGCACCCGGTTGGGCATGTTCACCGTCAAGCCATTGGCGCGCATCGCTTCGACGTGGGCGGGCCATTGGTCGATGAACGTCACATCAAGGCCAGCGAGCGTGAAATCCGCCGCTATCGAGGCACCCTGTGCACCAGTGCCGATAAAGGCAATGCGGGGGCCGTCAGTTTTTTGGGATGGCATGTGGGTCTCCACTCAAGAGTTTGGGATCACGCGGTGCCAGCCTTTGGTGACATCACAAAATTGAACGCGGAGCGCCATTTGGTTTTGCCATGCTGGACGGGCTCAAACGCCGCAATCAGCGTTTCCTTGACACCAAAGACGGCATCGGACTGCAGATAGGCGTCACCCGCAACAAATGTATGCGTCGTGATCTGATCATAGCCATCCGCGCTGACGATAAAGTGCATGTGGGCAGGCCGGTAAGGGTGGCGGCCAAGGCCGTTCAAAAGCTGCCCAACGGGGCCATCATCCGGGATCGGGTAAGACACCGGCTTGATCCCTTCGAACCAATAGCGCCCGTCCGGGCCGGTCGTGAAAACGCCGCGATTGTTATGTTTGGGTTGCAGGTCCGGTTGCTGGACATCGTAAAACCCGTCTTCATTGTCGGACCAGACATCGATCCTGACGCCTTCCATCGGTGCGCCGTTCAGGTCGGTGACGATGCCTTCAAACAAACAGGTCTCGGCCCCACCCTGTTGGGTGATATTCGCACCCATCCCGTATTCCGGCGCGCCATCCACATGAAAAGGCCCGAGCACAGTGTTTTCGGTGGCTCCGCTGGGTCTGCGGTTGTTGATCGCATCGACCAGCATTGAGATACCAAGCGCGTCGGACAGCAGAATGAATTCCTGTCGGTTTCCGTCGCTGATCTGCCCGGTGCGATTCAGAAAATCGATTGCCATTCCCCATTCATCCTGCGTCAGCTCCACGTCTTTGACGAAAGCATGCATGTGGTGCACCAGACGGTTCATCACATGGGTCAGTCGCGCATCCGCCTTTCGGCCAACCCGAGACGTCACCGCATCGACAGACCCGTCTTCGGTGAAATAATTGATCTTGGCATGTTCGGTCATGAGGTGTCCTTTGTCGTCAAAATGCGCGGGGTCGCGTACCATTCAGGGCAGGAGTCAGCAGGTCCATAATACTGGCGCGTGTGATGTCGCGCGGGTTCCAATAGGGGTTCTTCACCGCCTGATCGGCCGCCTTTTCCAGATCCGCCGCCGTGACGCCCAGATCGCGCAGGGCCAGCGGAGCGCCAAGTGCGGTCGCGAAATCATGAAGCCCCCCGCCTAGGTCACCGCCAAAGAGCGCCGTTGCCGGGGCAAGCGCGTCATGCGCCGCTACGGCGTTGAAGGCCGCCGTATGGGGCAACAGGATCGCATGGGTTTCTGCGTGTGGCAGGTTCAACATACCGCCCAAGGTGTGGCAAAGTTTGTGATGCAGCGACATGCCCACCGAACCCAGCACCACGCCACAAAGCCACGATCCGTAAAGCGCATCAGACCGCGCATCGATGTCCCGGGGTGCATTGATAATCCGGGGCAATGCATCTTTTAAGGCGCGGATCGCCTCGACAGCCATCAGGCTTGTCACTGGGTTCCGGTCCTGAGCATAGAGCCCTTCGATAGCGTGGGCGATGGCATTCAACCCGCTTGAGACACTCATGGGGATCGGCAGACCAAGTGTTAGGTTTGCGTCATAGAGTACGGTTTCCGGGCGGATGGCCGGATTTCGGATCGTGGTTTTAACGCCGTTTTCGGTTTGGCCCAGAATGTCCGTAACCTCTGATCCGGCATAGGTAGTGGCGACCACCAGATGCGGTGCTTTGTTGCGCCATGACATGGCCTTGCCCAATCCGATGGTCGACCCCCCCCCGATCGAAACGATTCCGTCCGCACCTGCCGCGTCAAAGGCCGCAAGGGCTTGGTCGGTGACAGCAAGAGGAGTGTGCATCGTAGCACCCGCAAAGACACCAGCGGCCAGCGGGCCGATGTCACTTGCAAGCCTATCTGCGTCGCCCTTCTGGAACGGCGTCGACAAAATCAGAACGCGCTTACAGCCAAGAATTTCAAGTTCGTCAGCCAGCTGCGTCATGCAGCCAGCGCCAAAAATGACCCTTGAAGGTGCGCTTTGATAGACGAAAGGAAATGTCATCGGTGGAACCGTTCTTTCGTATCGGGGCCAAGGGCCCTCAGGTTTCTGCACGCCCGCGGGCAGTTGAATAAATCAGGGCTGCAACAAGGATTAACGCGCCTTGGAACAGGTATTGATACATTTGGGAAAGTCCAAGGAAGGAAACCGCATTCAGAACCTCTGTTAATAAAACCGCGCCGAGAATAGTGCCGATAAACGTGCCGCGACCGCCGCGAAGGCTGGTGCCACCAAGAACAACCGCCGTGATACTGGCAAGGGTATAGCTGACGCCTTGGGCCGGATCACCGACGCCGATCTGGGCCATCAGCATAACCGCACCGCAAGCCGTCAACAGAGAAACGGTAATATAGCCCAGCACGAATGCGCGGTCGGTGCGAATGCCCATGCGCCGCGCTGACCCTTCGTCAGATCCAATGGCGCGCAAGGTCCAGCCAATGCGGCGCGACCGCAACAAATACTCACAAATCAAAGCGACTGCGACCAAGATGATAAAGGCGACTGGGATCGGGCCAAGTTTATATGTGATCGTATCCATCACTGGAAATTTGATGTAGCCGCCGGGGCCGTCGCGCAGCACAAAGCTCATGCCTTGAAGGCCGATATACATAGCAAGGGTGGCGGCAATCGGTGTGAAATTCGCAAACCTGATCAGCACGCCATTGATCGTTCCAACGACAAGTCCCCCTGCAAATATCATAACAAACCCAAGCGCAATCATTGCAGACGACTGCCCGTCATTAACAAAGAACGACGCCACGACTACTAAGAATCCAGCCAGCGGACCTACCGAAAGGTCAATGCCACCCATCAGCAATGCAACTGTCTGGCCCATTGCTATAAACCCAAGTGCCGTTGCCAAAAGCAGGATGTTGGAGATGTTGAACGCCGAAAGGTATCTGTCGTTTTGCCCGAAAACATACAGCGCCAAAAGCACTATCACGATCACCAAAGGCACGGCAGTTGCGTTGTCTGATTGGACAAAATGCCGGAACCACCCACCAGAGGCTTTCTTGCTTTGGGTGACTTCGCCAACGCCGTCTACATGGGCCTCAGCACTAACGGCCGCTTGTACGATCCGCGCTTCTGTGATGGCATCACCGCGTAGGGTCTCTACCACACGACCACGTGACATGACGATGACCACATCGCACAGGCCCTCAAGTTCGGCGGCGTCGGATGAATTTATGATTACTGGCGTACCGGACTGGGACACCTCGCGCAGGATCCGGTAAATCTCGAACCGCGCACCAACGTCAACGCCCTGCGTCGGTTCATCCGCGATGATAAATCCGGGCTTAGACATAAGCGCACGCGACATAACGACTTTTTGCTGGTTTCCGCCCGAAAGGGACATGATATTTGTGTCGAGGCCAGCGGTTTTGACGGACAGCGAATTGAACACGCGAGAAACTTCGGCCACTTCTCTTTTGCGGCTGAGCACGCCTGCGCTGGCGAATTTATCAAGGGCTGTGAACGTTGCATTTTCACGCACTGTCAGATCAGGGGCGACACCCTCGGCATGTCGGTCAGACGGCATATAGGCGGTCTGGCGGGCAAGCTCGGCGGGCGACAGCGCCGTACCGTTCAAGCGCACGTCGCCTGTCCATGCAGACAAGCTCGCCAGCGCGCGCATTAGACCGCTTTGACCGTTGCCATCCACGCCTGCGACACCGATGATCTGGCCGCGCCCGACCTCAAAACTAATATCTTTAAAACCTTTGCCACTCAAAGCATGCACCGCAAAATTTATCTCTGGCATACCGTCTTCGCATTTTGGCGGAAACGCGGATTCCAGCGTGCGTCCGACAATCATGCTCAACAGTTTTTCGTCCGAAATTTCGCGCACCAGTGCGCTGCCTTGCATCTTGCCATCGCGCAGAACCGTCACGCGGTCTGCAATCTGGCGCAGTTCGGCCAAGCGGTGTGTAATGTAGATTACCGACGTGCCGTTTGCGACAACATCGCGGATGCGTCCGAACAACATGTCAGTTGCATCTTGATCAAGCGCTGCTGTGGGTTCGTCCAATATCAGAACCTTGGGGCGCATAGCTAAAGCTTTGGCAATCTCAAGCAGATGCTTCTGTGCTACGGTCAAGGACGCCGCGCGCATGTTCAACGGGATATGTAGACCCACGTCGTCGAGCATTGCTTTGGAAATGTCAGGCGCGGATCCTGCTGCGAATACCTCTGATGGCAAGGCAACGCGCAAGTTTTCCAAAATGGACAGGTCTTCAAGGATTGCGGGGTGCTGATAAGAGATGGCAATGCCAAGCGAGACCGCCTTTTCAGGCGTCATCGGCGCGATCTGTGTACCTTGAAATGCGATGGTTCCACTCGTTGGCTGGTATATGCCCGAGATGAGGTTCATCAGAGTTGATTTACCTGCGCCATTCTCGCCAAGGATCGCATGGACTTCACCGGGATAAATATCAACCGAGACGTCAGACAAAGCGGTAACGCCAGAGAATAATTTAGTTATACCGGACAGCCGCAGGGTGACCTGGTCTGCCGCTCTGGGCTCTGCACTTTGGCCATGTGTGATAACAGCAAGCGTCATGGTGGTCCTGTCATGTCTGGCAGATGATCGGAAAACGGCCCCAGCATGGAATTGCTGGGGCCGCAGTTCGTATTATTGACCGACGGCCTTTGCCTGTGCGTCAGCAGCCATTTCTGCGGACATATAGATTGCACCGGGCAGGTCGGCACGGCATGTAACCGGGTTTGGAGAACCAGTAACTGAGTCTTCATACACTGGTGCGCTGAAGACTTCGGCAGTTGGCATCGTGCCACCGGTCGCCTCTGCAATCGCCCACTGCACAGCCAAACGCACGTTATCATTGCCGGTCGCGACGGTGAACAGCTTAAAGTCTGGGTTGGCTTCATGGTTCTGCTCCCAGAAGCAAGACAGCGAATTGCCATCCGACGTCGCAAGCGCAGGAATGGAGCGTTTAAACTCTCCAAAGACCGGCAGAGCACCGACCAGCGATGGGCCAAAGTCAGACACGATAACGTCGATTTTGTCGTTCTTGGCAATCTCTGCCGACAGCACCTGTTGGGTCAGCGATGGATCCCAGTTGGTGACAGCGAAAGGCTCTTGGTTGATAAAGACATAGGTGTCATCCAGAACCGATTTCATGCCTGCGAGTTCGTCAACACCCTGGCTGTTGCCAGCCGGACCGCTGAGGAACAAAAGATTCCCGCCAGCGGGCAGAATGCTCTTGATCCAGTTGCCCCAATTCACGCCATCATCAAAGAAAGATGAGCCGATGAACTTGGTGTAGTTCGTACCAGCTTCGCCACCGACGTTGACTCGGTAAGGAACAACAATCGTTCCGGCGCGGTAAGCATTGGTTAGCGCAGGCAATACGGCCGGGCCAGAGTCGCCAAAAACAACCATTGCGTTGATGCCGCGTGCGGACATCGCGTTGATGTCAGAGATTGCTTTTTGGGTGTCGCCTTGGCCGTCCGCATATTCGTACTGCGTGATGCTCGGGCACTTTGCGGCTTCTTCAGCGCCAGATGCAGTTGTAACCAAGCGCCAGCTGTTGCCGCCAAAGCCGTCAAGCAGGGCAAGAGATGCTTCCTTCGGGCCACACCAGGATGGTGTTTCCGCCATTGCCGATGACGCGGCAACCGCAAGTGTTAGGGCAAGCGTTGAAACCGCTGCCGTTGCTTTGAGTGTCTTAAACATTGTCCGTTTCCTCCATATTGGACTGATGAGCAGGTTTGGTCTTGTTGGTGTTCCAGCGGAGGGAATAGACCCCGATGCCGAACACTAAAGCGAGAGCCTGGATGATGGTCTGTGCCGAAAACGGCACACCGACAGCCAAGGCAAATTGACTGAGTTGATTGAGAAAAAACGCCGCGATCACGGTTGAAATCGGATAGCCACGCCCGCCCAAAAGCGAGGTTCCCGCAAGCACCACCACCGCGACCGATGGCAACAACAGCACATCGCCTTGAAATGCTGTTGGTTCGCGCGTGATGCCAGAAATCAGAATGCCCGCGACGCAGTAGTGAAGTTGCGCAAAGACATAGGCCATCCCCTCATAGAGACGCACACGCAAGCCTGCGGCGTGGGCCGCCAAAGGGTTCGCGCCGATAGTTTCAAATTTGCGCCCCACGACGGTCTTCTTGAGCACGAAGGACACAATTATCAAGATAAGCAGCGCAAAAAG
>JAFMHE010000197.1 GCA_017854675.1 Paracoccaceae bacterium
TCGTAATGCATCGGCCCTTTCAGGATCAAACCATGATCCCCCAGCCAATCGCCGTGATCGGAAATGTAGATCACGATGGTATTTTCATCCAACCCCGCCTCTTCCAGCGCGATCAGAATACGGCCCACATTGTGGTCGATCAGCGCGATCTGGCCGTAGGTGTTGGCAATAATCTCGCGCAGTTGGTCGTCGGTTTGGGGCGGGATGCGGCTATAGCTTTTGCGTATTTCGGCGCCCTTTTTGTCGCCTGTCGGCTCTGAGGTCAGGACCGCCTCGTGCCACCACGGTTTGCCTTCAAAATCACGGGTCCGGTTCTTGGGCAGATCCACATCTTTGGGATCATGCAGGCGCGACCACGGTTCGGGCGCGTCAAAAGGATGGTGCGGGTCGGGAAAGCTGACCCATGTGCAGAACGGCTCATTCTGATCACGGCCATGTTTGAGCCATTCAATCGTGCGGTCCGCTGTCCAGGTGGAGTTATGCCATGCCACCGACAGTTTTGAATGCCACGTCTGGGCCGCGTCCTTGGTATCGCCTGCGTTCTCGCGGTAGAGGTCGTTTTTCTTGTCGCCCTCGCCATCCGCGTAAAACCACCGCTCATAATGTTGCCCGTGGGGTGGTTTTTCCGGCAGGAACCAGTTGTGCCCGACCAGCATCAATTCGACATGTTCAAAACCCATGTAAGGGCCGTTCCAAGTATCGGGGTAAGCTGCCGATGATTTCAGGCACTCCGGCGTTCCGGTGGCCTCGAATGTGTGGAACGTCGAAAAATGGGCTTTGCCAAAGAATGCGGTTTCGTACCCTGATGCGGCCATACTGCCGGCAAATCCTTTTTCCCCAACTTCGGGTTTCAGGTCGATGCCATTGTCGTGCACCCCGTGCGTGCGGCACAATTGCCCCGTCAGGATCGAGGCGCGCGCAGGCTGGCACACAACCGTGGGCGTGATGCAGTTCGAGAAATGCGTGCCTTGTGCGGCCAACCGGTCCAGATGCGGTGTTTTGACATTGCGCCCTTCAAAACCAAAGCAATCCGCGCGGTGCTGGTCCGCAGAAATCAAAAGGATGTTTGGTCTGGTCATGGGCTGGGCTTTCTCAGGTTAAAGACGATCACGGCTAACGACATCACCATAAAGGCGGCGGCAATCGGGTGTGTGAACAAAAAGAACGCATCGCCCCCGGTGGCGGCAAAGGCTTGTCTGGCGGTTTCTTCCAGCTTGCCACCAAGGATAAAGGCAATGACAAACGGCAGCGGTGACATGCCCACGCGGCGCATGATGTAGCCCAGCACGCCAAACCCCACAGCGATCCACATCGCGGCCATGGTATTTTCCTGCACGTAAATCGCCGTTAACGTCAGCAACAGCACGACGGGCAGCAGCACCTCTTTTGGGACGCGGGCCATGACACCCACGGCGCGCATGAACACGCCGCCGATGGTCCAGTTCAGCCCATTGGTGAGGAACATCGCCGTGAACAGGCCGAATGCCATGATCAGTTCGGGGTTAAACCCGTCGCTGGGCACACGGAACACGGCGGGGCCGGGGTTAAAGCCGCCGATGCTTTCCATGCCAAGGATCAGGAACACCGCTGCGGCATTGCCGGGAATGCCCAGTGACAAGACCGGGATCAGGTTCGCGCCTGAGACGGCAGAATTTGCAGCCTCAGTCGCGGCGATGCCTTCGGGCGCGCCTTCGCCAAAGCGGGGGTCGCTGGCGGATCGTTTGTTGTCATAGCGGGCGCGCGCGAACGCATAGCCCAGCGTCGCCGCCAGTGTTGAGCCGATACCGGGCAGCGCGCCGATGATTGTGCCGATGACCGATGAACGTGCGATGTGCGGCGCGAGGCGTCTGATCTCCGCAAAGCTCAGGCGGTCGCCTGCCACGGTGGCGGCGGGTCTGGGCGCGCTTTGAATGCCGCTGCGGATCATGTCTTCGATGGATTTGAAAACCTCACCCAGGATCAGAACGCCAAGGATCGCGGTGGCGATGGGAAATCCTTCGGCCAATGCGGGTGATCCCATGGTCAGACGGGGGTAAAAATCCTCTCCTGTGGCGATCATCGCGGCAAGCAGGCCAAGGCCCATTGAGATCAACCCTTTGCCCACCGACCCGCCGATCACGGCAGCGATAAACGCAAGCGAAAGGATCAGCAGCGCCGCTTTTTCTGGCAGGTCCAGATAGCTTTCGACCAGCACTGCAAGGAAGGGCGCGCAAAGGACCAGCACAACATCTGAAAACGTATCGCCGGAAACTGACGACAGATGCGCGACCTTCAACGCCTTCTTGGCCTGACCCTTTTGCGCCATCGGATAGCCGTCCAGCGTGGTCATATAGGCGTCGGGCGTGCCGGGCGTGTTGAACAGAATAGCGGGGACAGAGCCGCCCAAAGTGGCCCCTTTCATGATGCCGATCAGAAACCCCATGACGGGCAGAAACGCATCCTGTGAAAAGCCAAAGATCGAGATCAGGATAGGCAACGCAATGGCCATCGCCATCGGTCCGGCAAGGCCGGGGGTGGCCCCGACCGTGATCCCCATGAGAAAGCCGGTCAGGATCATTATCAGCGTGATTGAAATGCCAACGCCTAGGATCGAAAATGCCTCTGGCCCCGAAAAGACCGACATAAACCCCATGACCGCATGATCCCAGATGCCCATCACACGTCCCCGTTCGGTGGCAATTGCAGATCATCAAACGGCAGATCGTAGAGCAGGGCAAAGACGAGGCTGGCGATGATCCCGACCAACGCGGCAGACAGCGATACCTTGCGCCGCGCGAGTGAGATGAGCGTGGCAACCAACAGCGCGCCACCGGCGATATAGCCGATGTAGTTCCAAGGTGGTGTAGCCCGCAGTGCACGGTAGGGGGTATCGGTGAGCAGGGATGTGACCATAGGTCCGGCAAACCGCATAACCACAAACGACACGGTGATCGTGACCGCCAGTGTTGCCATCCATTTGAGATTGTCGACTGACAGGCTTTGCGGGTCCGCGCTGGGCCGCATCCATGTCAGAATGCCGCCCAACAAGATCACCACACCCGCCGTGACCGGGCCAAGGCTGTCGCCCAGTCTGATCTGTCTGCGCACCTTTTCGACCAATCCTGTGTCGATGTCCAAAGGCACCCAGACAAAGATCAGCAAAAGTGCTGCAATTACTGCGGTCAGGCCGAGCCACTTGTCACCGGTAAGGTGTTTGAACATGGCCCGACCCCGCGCGCGCTTGCTTACTCAGCCGCTTTCATCAAAGCGCCTGAGCTGTCGTAGTCAGACTGCAACAAGGCATCCAGATCGTCGCCGGTGATGATCGTCGTGCCACCAAAGGCCTTTTCAATCATGCCGCCCGCTTTGCCGGTGTTTGCTGCCGTTGACAGCGCATCTGTCAGCGCCTTGCGTGCGTCATCAGGCAGACCCGCAGGGGCGACAAAGACAAAGTAGCCATCGGCACTGAACTCAACACCCAGATCGGACATTTTGGGCGCTTCCGGTGTCTGTTTCAGCGGTTCGCTCAGGGCAGAGGCCAGATTGACCAGATCGCCCGATGCGACGCCTTTTCCTTGAATGCCAGCCATAAAGCCGACATCCAGATCACCCGCTGTGACGCCATTCATCACGGCCTTGCCACCGCGCACCGACACGATGTTGAACTCAACGCCGTTTGCCTCACCCAGCAGGTACGCCAGATCAGCGAGCTTGGGGCTCATCACGCCAAAGCTCAGGTCTTCGCCCGCTTTTGCTGCTGCGATCATGTCCGCAAAAGTGGCCCAACCTTTGTCTGCTTTGGCGACAACGCCCATCTGGAAACCGGCAGTTGTTGTCAGGCCCGTAAAGCCACCCGGCGTGATGCCCGCCCCCTCAGCCGCGACTGCGTTGTAGCCAAGTGATTCTGTGACGACCAAGGCGATGCTTGTGCCATCTGCGGGCATGTCTTTGAGCGCCAACAGCGCGTTGATGCCACCCTTGCCGGTGATCTGTTCGGGGATGATGTCCCAACCTGTCGCGGCAGTGACTTCATCCGCGATCAGGCGGCCAGAAGTGTCAGCACCACCCCCGGCGGCAAAGGCGATGATCATCTTGATCGGGCCTTCGGGCTTCCATCCGTGACCGTCGGCAAAGCTTGCGGTGGTTGCGGATGCTGTCAGCAAAGCAGCCGCTGCTGCGGCTTTGATAAGCGTCTTCATTGGGTCTCCTCCCCGTTATTCTCCAAGCCTTTGTCGGCTTTTCCACACACAATCCACATATTAGTTGACCTGTCAATTAAATTTCTAAACTGTACAAACATGCTGAATCATCTCAAATCACCGCTGCGCAACCTGACGTCCTTTGTGACGTTCCGGTTGTCACGCACGCAGAACAAACTGAATGCGCAAGCCACGCATTTCCTGAAATCGCAATGCGGTTTGTCCTTGGTGGAGTGGCGGATTATCCAGCTGATCCGCCTGTTCGAGGGGGCGACCATGAGCAAGCTGGCCTTCGAGGTGCAGATCGACAAAGGCCAGTTGAGCCGGAAGGTCAGCGCGATGGTCGACAAAGGCCTGATCGAGACGAAACAGGATGAAACCGACCACCGCAAACAGGTTCTGGCGCTGACGGATGCGGCGATGGCGATCAATGACCAGATGATGCCGATCATGCAGATGCGTCAGGACAGATTGGTTGCTGGTACGACACCACAAGAGCTTGAGGTGTTTTTCAAAGTGCTGGATGTGATTGATCAGGCAGCAGAATTCCGGGACTTGCCATGAGTACCTCAAACTTGCTGGTGATCCTATCCGACGAACATCAGGCGCGGGCAATGGGATGTGCGGGCCATCCATTTGTGCAGACCCCGCATCTGGATGCACTGGCGGCACGGGGCACGCGGTTTTCCAACGCCTACACGCCCAGCCCGATTTGCGTCCCCGCACGGGCCAGTTTCGCAACGGGCCTTTATCCTCATCAGACGCGGTTGTGGGACAACGCCATGCCCTATGACGGCTCCATTCGCGGCTGGGGACATGCCCTGCAAGCCAAGGGCGTGCCGGTCGAAAGCATTGGCAAGCTGCATTACCGCGCCGAAGAAGATCCCGCAGGGTTCGATGTTGAGCATATCCCCATGATGGTGGCTGACGGTGTCGGAATGGTCTGGGCGTCGGTCAGGCGCGAAGACACCCGCAAAATCGGGCAGGGTCGCATGCTGGGTGATTACATCGGGCCGGGTCACAGCAAATATACCGATTATGATGCCGCTGTGGTGACGCAGACAAAAGCATGGCTTACCGAACGCGCGGATGATGCGGTGCCTTGGTGTCTGTATGTCGGATTGGTCGCGCCGCATTTCCCGTTGGTTGTGCCGCAGGAATTCTATGATCTTTATCCAACTGCGATGATGCCTGACGTGAAGTTACACCCGTCAGGGGGCTATGTGCGTCACCCTTGGGTTGAAAAGCAAAATGCCTTTATGGACAGCGAGGCAAAGTTTGCGTCCGCCGAAGAAAGGCTTGTGGCGATGGCGTCGTATTACGGTCTGTGTTCATGGCTGGATCATAATGTCAGTCAGATCATGGGAGCGCTGGAAGGGGCCGGTTTGGCAGAAAACACAACCGTCATTTATAGCTCGGATCATGGCGATAATGTCGGGGCGCGGGGGCTGTGGGGTAAATCCAATCTTTATCAGGAAAGCGTGGCGGTGCCGATGATCATGGCGGGGCCTGACATGCCTGTCGGTGTCTGTGACACGCCCGTCAGTCTGCTGGATGTGTCAGCGACGATTGCCGATCATTTCGGTGCCATGTTTACGGGTGCTGCGGGTATCGCGCCGTTATCAACAATTGCCTCGGCACCGCCCGACACGGACCGTGTGGTGTTCAGCGAATATCACGCAGCAGGTGCCGTTTCGGGTGCCTTTATGCTGCGCAAAGGGCGGTGGAAATTGATCCGCTACATTGGTTTTGAAGATGAACTCTTTGACCTTCACGACGACCCCGAAGAGCTGTGCAATGTGGCGCAATTGGCGGTAAACGCCAATATTTTGGCTGCGCTGCACCACGAACTGGCAGCGATATGCGATCCCGTTGCGACCGACGCATTGGCGTTTGCGGATCAGGACGCGTTGATCGCACGTCACGGTGGGATTGACGCGGCATTCGGCATGGGTGCACCCGGTGCGACGCCGCCACCCCAAACACCGCGCGGCTGAACAGCAGCGAATAACCGCCACTTTGTTCAGACCTTGGTGATTTCTGGACGATGGCAGTTGAACGGCCCATTTGGAAAGGTCACCATTCCAGTGGCTGCGGGCGGTGCGCAGTGCGGCATGGTCAGAGGATTTCAAGATGGCGTCAATTAGCATTGCGGGACGCAGGGTTGGTCAGGAAATCCCTACAGGTGCGGGGCATCTTGCGCTGTTCTACACCAGTGATGGTGGCGCGGAGTTCATTCTATCCGCCTACACCGACAGCACCCTTCTGTCCGGCGATCTGTATATCGAGACCTACGAAGGCAGTGCTTGGGTGCCGCGCGCGTTTTCGACGGAAAACACGCTGAGGCCTGATATATTCGACACTGTCCTGCTGGATTTTGGTGGCCGGACACCTGATGCTGTCGCGGTGCTGATTGATCAATTTGCGCTGGCGATCAACGACCAGAACTTTGACTACGAGGTGTTCAGCCAGAACAGCAATTCGACGATTGGCACTTTATTGGAGCTGGTGGGCGTAAGCGTTGACGCCTTCCTTCCCAATCCGCCCGATGTCGGCTTTTTGGGATTTATCGCCAAAGGCAGCAGGCTAGAGTTTTCGTACAGCATAGACGGCACAGCCGAAGACGACATTCTGCAAGGTCGCAGCGCAGCACAGCAGTTTTTCGGCAATGC
>JAFMHE010000198.1 GCA_017854675.1 Paracoccaceae bacterium
GCGTTAATGACTGCATCAAACCCATTCTAAGCATTGCCTCCTATGCCACGACAGCCGTCCTCCGCTCTCGTGGCATAGGGCTGGGGTCAGGACCAAAAAATAAAATAAAAGCAGCCACTTGCTGCGATTTCAGCAATGTACACTTTCAATTTTTATTGTTTGTCATCAATGGTTTTGGCAGAGAAAAACAAGCTATGTACAAACAACGTTAGCCGAAGACCAGCTCTGGCAAGACGGCCTCCCAATCAACTTGCTTGATGTACTTGCGATAATCTTCCTCATTGTCGCTTTTCCGCCAAAGGACGATCGCGCCGATCTCACCGCGCACAAATGACAGGCCGTCAGGCGGAGTGTACGCACGAGACATGCGACCAAGCGTTTCGTTATCCCTGTCTCGGATGAGCCACGTTTGTCCGTCCTGCACCAGAGTTACCGGATCACCAACACGTGCAGCCGTGATTGCTTTGATCGAAGCATGCCCCGTACCAAGCCGTCCAGCCCAAGATAGATCGACCAACTTTAGATCCGGCATTTGATAATGCTGTGACCTATTGGGCAGTTTTGCGGTTTTGCTTTCTACTCTGCGCGTGAGCACGGCATCTTGCGCCGCAGACAGGTCTGGATGCGTTCCTTGGGTCAACAACGCAAGGCTGCGTCGCGCGCGGGTCATTGCGACATAAAGCAGGCGGCGCGGAGCATCCCCGTCTTCACCCTTTGACGGGGCTTGCCAGTCGCCGTTCAGGATCACGACATCATCGAACTCCAGCCCCTTTGCCCGATGTGCCGTCAGCAGCAGCAAGCCACGCTGATCGCCGCGCGTATCCCGCGACCATTCAGCGAACCACTCCACCAAATCCGGAACAGGCATTGTTTTCGTGGCAATCTCGCGGGCGAGTGCGGCAATACCTTCGGCAATCAAATGCGTCCATTTATTGGGCTCAAGTCCGTTCAGCAAAGCAACAATGTCCGAGATGCCGAACATCCGCGCAGGATCGCGGCGCAAAATGGCGATCAAGCCCTGCATTTCGCGCAGGCGCCAAATATTTGGAAGGGTTTCGTTCGCCATCTCAACCGGAATATCCATTGCCTCCGCATAGCTACGCACCTGCCCCAAACGCCGCCAATCGCGCGAGATGATCGCGGTGCGCGCCCAGTTCCAGTCCGGATCAAGTTTGGACAATCGGCTAAGTTCATCAACAGCAGCAACCGCTTGAGACTGGTCATCCATCGCGCATTGCAAAAGCTGCACCCGCCCCATCGCTACAGGATCAAGCTGCGCCATCGCACCGCCATGTGCGGCCTTTGCACGGGCACTGTTTACCGACACGTCGTGCCCAAGTTTCATCCGGTCGCCCGCAGGCGCGATCAGCCTGTTGGCAGCCTCAATGATGTGATGCGTCGAGCGGTAGTTTTCCGTCAGGAATTCAGGCTTGGCACGGTAGTCCGCTTCAAACTGCCGGATGTAACGGATCGATGCCCCAGCGAATGCATAGATGTTCTGGTCATCGTCGCCCACAGCAAACAGGCTGAGACGCAGGTCAGGGTCTTGCAACGAACGGCCAGCGACAGCTGCGATCAGAGCGTATTCTTCGGGGCCAATGTCCTGATATTCATCCACTAAAATCCAGCGATAGCCCTGGATGAGCGCATCGCGCTGCGCCTCAGCCTCGGCCCGGCTCAGCCCGTCACCGTTCAGCTGCTTAACTGCCTCCTGAATTACCCTGTCGAAGTCACGACTGTCAGCAGATGCTCCGGCAAAACTGGCGCCTACCAGCCGCATCGCCAGCGCGTGACAGGTCGAGACTGAAACGCCCCATGCATCCTCGCCAATCAAATGGCGCAACCGTGCCCGAATTTCCGCCGCAGCGTGACGGTTATAGCTGAGCACAAGAATACCACGCGGGTCTTCACGTTTGACCCGCACCAGATATGCGATGCGATGCACCAGCACGCGGGTCTTGCCCGACCCCGGCCCCGCCAGGACCAGCACATTTGTGGCCTCACGGTCGTCAGCGACGATCTTTTGCTGAACCTTGTTGCCAAGTGTCTCAACGATGTCATGCCACGATTGGCCGGTGGTCTGGCGCCGCAACTCGACTGCCTTACCAGGCAGCCAACGTTGCAGAAAGTTGTCCCGATCCAACTCAAAGTAATCTTCCGACAACATGCGCGCCTGATGAATTGAGGCCAGCCCCCTTTCAGCATAGGCCGACATCACATGGGTCTGGATCGTCTGTTCGGCATAATGATCTTCGAGCGGAATAAAATCCTTTTGCGTGAATGGTCCGCCGCCCGGGCGCAAATGAACTGTCATCGCAGGACGGAAAACGGTCAGACCTTTGCCCAGCGACAAGACCTCCTGTTCATGCAGCCACAACAAAGCACGGATCATCAGCTTGCTGGGATCCTGCACAGCACCGCGCAGGAAGGCATCGCCATTCAGCGCAGCCAACAGATCACCCATTGTCGTTTCAACCTGAATATCTTTGCCGCGCATCCCCTTCGGAACCTTGCCGGTGAGGTGCCCCAACAGAATTTCAGCAGCCTGACGGCGTAGCTGGGCTGTTTGCCCCAAAACGGACCATGACCGTTGAAGCGTGACGCCAAGCGTGTTGCGTGATGCGCGGCGCAGGCGGATGCTGCCTTTTCCTCCGTCATGGTCGCGACCGTCGCCCGCCAAACCCCGCAACAGTTTTTCCAGAATATCAGGGCGTACATTGGTATTGCCCTGATCGCGCAGCGCCTGTGTCGTTTCGGCCAGATGCAACGGAATGGCCAGGTCGCGCGCCGCATCGGGGGCAGTTTCGCGCATCAGATCGATCAAATCAGTCTCAAGCTGCGACGCCAGCGCCAACCGCTGTGACGACTGGCCATCGACACCAACATGTACGAAGACAGTCAGCGCCACGTCATTCCGGGCAATACCAAGCGCCTCAAGGTCGGTCATGGCTTTGTTCAACTCAC
Source organism: Paracoccaceae bacterium (assembly GCA_017854675.1). Lineage (GTDB taxonomy): Bacteria > Pseudomonadota > Alphaproteobacteria > Rhodobacterales > Rhodobacteraceae > Sulfitobacter. The sequence continues at coordinate 2,965 of JAFMHE010000198.1, forward strand.
CACCAGCCAAACCACTGACGCCGGTTAATTCATCGGTCGAGATTCCCAGATCAGGCGGCGCATTCATCAGATGGCGCACAATATCCAAAAGCTGCTTGCGCCGGACATCTGTGATCAAAGTTTCGGCAAGGATCGTCTGCGCCTCTTCAATCCGACGGATGCGCAGCGATGATGGAAAAACCTGTACGCGGTTTTCTTCGCGCGATACCAAGTTCGCTTCTTCCAGCCATGACACCGCTGTCTTGACCCGCGTGTCGTCGGTTGCCGAGTCTCGTTCGAACTCCTGATCCTGTTCAGCCCGCACGATTTCACCGGCCGTTGCAATGACCTCGCCATCTTGTTTGATCCGCGTATCAATCCGGCGGAGCGCTTTCAAGATTGCGCCAATCTCGTGTCTTGCCAGCCGTGAACGCGCCGAAAGGGAAAACTGACGTTCCACGTCGTCTGTGCTGAACAGCAAAACGCAATTGGCATGGTCACGATCGCGGCCCGCGCGCCCGGCCTCTTGCAGATAGTTTTCAAGCGAGCCGGGTATATCCCCATGCACCACGAGCCGAACATCCGGTTTATCAATACCCATCCCGAACGCGTTTGTGGCCGCAATGATCCGCAATTCACCAATACGAAACCGTTCTTGCACGTCGCGCTTTTCCTCAGGCGTCAGTCCCGCATGGAAATGCTCTGCCGATAGACCTTGTTGTTTGAGGAATTCGGCCACTCGCTCTGTGGCACTACGCGTCGCGCAATAAATGACAGCACCGGATGCACCATCGCGCGGCAATTTGGCTTCGACTACATCCAGAATATCGGCCATCTTCGTCGCCGCTTGGGTCGGCAAAACTTCGAACGACAGGTTGGTGCGCTTGGCCCCGCCATCCAGCAGAACCAGTTCTGTGCCCAATCGGGACTGAAAATGCTCTTGAATGTCCTGCACTACATCAGGCTTGGCAGTTGCCGTCAGGCACAGGATCGGCGCAGGCGGCGCATCGCCCGAAAATTCTTTGATAAAGCGGCTGATATAGCGATAGTCGGGCCGGAAATCATGGCCCCACTTGGACACGCAATGCGCCTCGTCCAGCACCCAAAAACCGACTTCGCGTTGAGCAAGAACGCTGCGGACAGAAACACTGCGCAATTGCTCGGGCGAGATCAGCAACATCGCGGCATCGCCCAATCGCACCCTGTCCAATGCCTCTTGTCGTTCAGGGAGCGACAGCATGCCATTGACCGTGACAGCAGACGAAATGCCCGCCCGTTCCATCCCCTGCACCTGATCGCCCATCAGGGCCACCAGCGGCGAAATTACCACTGTCAGCACGCCTGTTTTGTCAAATTTTGACAGGGCCGGTATTTGGTAGCAGATCGACTTACCCGTGCCAGTTGGCAAAATACCCAAAATACTCTTGCTGCGCATTGAATCGTCGACAATGCGCTCTTGTAGCGGTCGCCCGGTCTCATCCACCGGTTCCGGCCTGAAATCATCGAACCCGAACCACCGCGCAAGGGCCTGCTTTGGGTCATTGTTCTGTAGGCACCAAGCGCAATCAGGGCTGTCGCAGGCCGTATCTCGCAAATGGCGAACAATCAGTGATGCCTCGCGGAATTGCGCACGTACCCACGGCGGCATGACCGACGACCCACCCGCAACCGAAATCCACGACAGCGCATAGGCCGTTGGCCAGCCCAACTGTGGACTTGAAAGCCGGCCCAGCACTTGGTTCAGCCGTAAATCGCAAGCACTGCCTGCAAGCAGTTGCCGGATTGCTGCCTCTGCCTCAGGAAAGGTCGGAGTTGCCGCGCCGCGCACGTGAGAAAACACCGCATCAAAGCCCGCTGCGGCGGCCTCCCGCGTTGTGAGATAATGATAGGCCGTAAGTGCTTCTGGAACTTCAGCATTCAATTCTGAGAGTGCATTTAGCTGGTTGGCGAAGACATCGAAAACCAGCTTCGCGTCCAAGACCGGGTCATTCACATGGCCCGCTTGCAGCCGCCCGTCGCGATAGTGTTTCACCAGATGATGATAGGGGTTGCGAGGAAAGGCCAAGGGATTAAGCCAGAGCGTATCAATCGCACGGCCAGCTAATTTTCCCAGCTTTGGCCGCGTCGCCAGAATATGCGGCAGGTCATGGCGCAGGATGTTATGCCCAATCAAATGATCCGTAGTCTCAAGCGCCGTTTCGAGCTTATCAAAAGCCACTCCGGCATTGCCTTTTGCCGCGACAATGGGTTCCGACCCTCCATAGCGAATAGCCGCGACATCAAACACGTCTGCGGTCTTGGGGTTGACTTCGAGGTCTACCGATACGCACTGCGCAAGGAGGCTTTGAGACAAGTCAGACATTACGCATAGCAGGCTTTTGTAGTCCTTTGATCTATGCCAAAAATTGAACACCCCTGCGTTGCAATAGCAAGATCAATCACCACCACCAAGGCGAAGAAACCAACTTTCACCCCCCCCCTTTCATCGCGAACTCTGAATCACCGCACTTAATTACCAGATGGGACACCGCGTCTAACGTTCATGGAGCTCGATTTCACGAGCATTCCAACGAAATATTGCCTAAATGAACACCGGGTGCAGCGCAAAAGTGTGACAACCCATTCATTTCCCACTCAACTGGGCGCGGGCTTTAAATTACATCACTTCGAGAATGAGTACTTCCTGCAAATAAGAGCCGGCACGATATTCCACGTTTTCGCCAACTTCGGCGTCCAGTAATGCCTGACCAAGAGGGGTATGAACCCCGAGCATTCCATTGTCGGCATCGTGTCCTTCCGAGACGAGTGTAACTTCCAGTTTCCCTCCGCCATTGCCAAGTTTTTCGAGTCGAACCGTCGATCCTACGGAGATGTATTTGCGGTCTGTGGTTGTGACTTTTGCGGCGCGGGGTGCCGCTGAATTGAGATCCAGCTCAGTCTGGGCATCTTTCCGGGAGACGGCCCAAGCCTGTGATTTGGTGTTTTCATCTGATGCGGGTGTCTTGGTTGCTTTGATACGCTCGTCGGTAGGCGCGGCATCTGTCGCAGCCATCGGCTCCTCATTAGACGAAGATTCCGGACCTTCATTTGCCTCTTCTGTAAATTCGAACGAGGCAGCGCCGGCATCGATATGTGCGGCATCCACGAGAATGGTTTCGGTAAACCTGTCATCGATGGCCGCAGCGCCGATGGGCTCTATTTTGAGCCGATCGAGCGTATTACAGAGGTTCCGCCACCAGAAATCCCGGTTGGCTTTCCACTGGCTGCCGAAAACCCGCCAAAATACCCAGCCGGCACGTTCGAGTGCAGCCTGTCGGATCATGTCGCGCTCCCAGGCATCATCCCGGTGATACTGATCGCCATCGAGCTCAATGGCGAGACGGCGGTCTTCCATCCCCTCGACCACAAGATCAATTTTGAAACCACCGGCCGCAACCTGCGGCCTGACGCGGTAGTTGGCGTCGATCAGCATCTGGAGCACCTCGCGCTCAAACCCACTGTCGCACCTGTCGAGCAGGCTCTCGACTTCTCCGCCCATCGCGGGGCGTCCTCCCGGCATCGGGTCCGAGAAGTGTTGTAGGATTTGTGCCTTGATGTCGGCTGGCTTGAGATCTTCGAGCTGGACCGAGCGCACGAGGTAAAGTCGGTCTTTCGCGCGGCTCATGGCGACGTTGATCCGTTGCTGGTCCGGCTTTGAGGTCTGCGAATGGGCATGACCGGGCGTTGCTACCATCGACAGGAAGACGATCGAACGCTCCTGCCCCTGCATCGTGCGCGCATCGCCATAGATGATGCGCCACTCCTCGATCTTTTCCGGTCCGATCCGTTTATCTTCGACGAGCATTCGGCCGATCTTGTCGGCTTGTTCACCGCCGATGAGGGAGATTACGCCGATGTCGC
>JAFMHE010000013.1:0-14902 GCA_017854675.1 Paracoccaceae bacterium
GCCTTGGACGCCAATCTTCTTTGCCGTCATCTTTCTTTTTCACCCGTTACTAGGGTTACTGTCGGTTGCCAGCGCTATTGCACTAATCGTGATCACCTGCGCCAACCAAGTTTTTTCACTGTGCGATCAAACACATGCCACCACGGCGGCGATCCAGTCAAAAATAATGCTGTCGCAGTTGCAAGCAGAGGCTGAAACTGTTCAGGCGCTATCCATGCAACAGGCATCTTTTTCGAAATGGAAGCGCATGCGGATGATCGCGTTGACCCACCAATTGCGCGTTGCGGACGTTGGAAGCGGTTTGGCGGCATTGACCCGCATGCTTCGATTGATGCTGCAGTCCGCGATGCTTGGCCTTGGTGCGTGGCTGGTTCTGTCACAGCAAATGACAGCGGGTGGTATCCTTGCCGCATCTGTCTTGTTGGGGCGCGCATTGACGCCCATCGAAACACTGTTGACGCATTGGCCTGTTGTGCAGAATGCACATCAAAGTTGGAAACAACTGGCGTCACTACTGAGCCGTGTACCCAAAGTGGTGCCGCGCATCCCGTTGCCAAAGCCAGATGCAAGGTTATCCCTAACAGGCGTTACCGTTTTCCCACCGGGGGAGCGGCGCGCGGTGCTGCGGGGTTTGAACTTCGCACTTGAGCCGGGTCAAGCGCTTGGTGTAATCGGGCCATCCGGGTCCGGCAAATCGACGCTGGCAAAGCTTCTGACCGGCACGTGGCCGGTGGCGGCGGGAACTGTCAGGTTAGGGGGTGCTGCATTGGACCAATATGATCCTGATGTATTGGGTCAGCACATCGGATATCTTCCCCAGAGACTACAGTTGTTTGATGGCTCTATTGCGCAAAATATTGCGCGCCTTCAGGAGGTTGTTGACCACGAGAAGGTCATTGCCGCCGCAAGGTCGGCTGATGCGCATGATATGATCCTTGCCCTGCCCAAAGGCTACGACACCCTAGTCGTGGACGGTGATGCGCGGCTGTCTGGCGGGCAAATTCAGCGGATTGGGTTGGCGCGCGCGCTGTATCATGATCCTGCGGTTGTCATTCTGGATGAACCAAATTCGAACCTCGACAGCAATGGTTCTGCCGCACTGAACCACGCCATTCGCGACCTGAAATCACGGGGCAAACTGGTTCTGATCATGGCGCACCGGCCTGCGGCCATTCAGGAATGTGATCTTTTATTGATGTTGGATGACGGCGCACAAGCGGCCTTCGGACCCAAAGAAGAGGTTATGGGGCGAATGGTCAAGAACGCGAATTCAATCCGGGCCATCCCCACAAAAGCAGCAGGCGCCGCATGACTGACCATTCCGAATATGACGCGGCTGCCAAAGGCCCGGTTCTGCTTGGGCTGGCAGGGATTTTGGTCCTTGTCTTGGGCTTGGCATTCTGGGGGCTGACGTCACGGATTGCTGGCGCAGTTGTGGCTCCGGGCCAGATCGAGATCGAACAGAACCGGCAGATTGTGCAGCACCGCGTCGGGGGTGTTGTCACGGCCATCCACGTACAGGAAGGCGCTAATGTGCCCAAAGGTGCGGTGCTCTTGCAACTGGACAGCACGGCCCTGAAATCACAGCTCGCGACGCTTGATGCGCAACAATTTGATATATCGGTAAAAATGGCGCGGCTTCACGCGGCATTCGAAGGGGCAGATAGACTTGTCTTTTCGCCAGAACTACGCGCGCGCGCAACAAACGATCCTGCCGCGCAGGAAATGATGGCGGGTCAGTATGAGCTTTGGCAGGCCAGCGCCGTCGCGCGCGCAATCGCGCGCGCGGCATATGCAAAGCAGAAAACGCAGCTTGCTGCGCGGATCACTGGCCATAATGCCCAGAAAGCAGCTTTGTCTGCGCAATTGGGATTGTTGCATCTGGACCTCGCAGATCAGCAAGCTTTGTTTGAAAAGGGGCTCGCTGTCGCGGCATCGGTCCGCAAGCTGAAGGCGGAAAAAGCGCGTCTTGTGGGCGCATTGGCGGACCTCGATGCAACAAGCGCGCGCATCCGTGAAGGGATGCTCGAGCTTGATTTGTTGATGCAGCGCGATGAGGCCAAAGCAACTGAACAGGCGCTTAGCGGTTTTCGAGATCTGCGTAGCCAAGAACATGCCCTGGACGCGCAAAGCCGCGCCTTGCGTGACCGGATCGCCGAACAGTCTGTGCGCGCGCCTGTTGCCGGTGTCGTCTATGGGTTGCGCATACAGACGCCACAGGCAGTCATCCAAAGTGCCGAACCGCTCATGTACATAATCCCGCAGGATCGCCCACTTTTGATCGCTGCGCAGGTTGACCCGGCCCATATCGCGCAGGTCTTTGTGGGCCAAAGTGTCGGGTTGCGCCTGAACGCGTCCGGTCAACAGGCTGTGCCAGAACTGCAAGGGGTCGTGCGCCATATCTCGGCTGATACATTTGCAAACCCACAGACGGGAAGCCGGTATTTCCGGGTTGAAATTTCATTGACGCCAGATCAGATAAACGGGCTTGGGGGGCATGCCGCGTTTCGACTTGGCATGTCGGTCGATGCGGTCATAAAGCTGCAAGAACGACCGCCGATTGTCTATCTGCTGGAACCTGTCGCCGCGTATTTTTCGCGTGCTTTTCGCGAAAGCTGACGGTGGCTCTTCCTGTTTGTGATTGGCTGCCTTAACGTTTGCCAAATCACTTCGCAAAGGATCACCCGATGAACATCACCGCCCGCCTTGCCGAACTTGGCGTCACTCTGCCGGACGCACCTGCCCCAGCGGCGAATTATGTCCCGTTTGTGCAGGTGGGTAACACGCTGTTTGTCTCCGGACAGATATCCAATGGCCCCGATGGTTTGATCGTCGGAAAGCTTGGCGATGGGATGTCGGTCGAAGATGGCGCTGTTGCGGCAAAATCTTGTGCAATCAGCCTGTTGGCACAGGTCAAAGCCGCCTGTGGTGACGATATCGAGCGCTTGGTGCGGGTCGTCAAGCTGACGGGGTTTGTGAACTCCACTCAGGATTTTACGGATCAACCCAAGGTCATCAACGGATGTTCTGATTTTCTGGCTGACGCCTTGGGAGAAGTAGGGCGACATGCACGTTCTGCGGTGTCTGCCCCTTCATTGCCATTCGGTGTTGCCGTTGAGATCGAAGGCATTTTCGAAATCAAATGACTTTGCTACGATGTTTTTATGAACGTCCCTTTGCACACCGTGCTTTGCATGATGTGACGGACGGACGGCCCGAAAACAGCCGCGCGGCCATACGCGCGGCTATTGCTGCTGGCTACGGAATTGAAATTGATGTCCAGCTTAGCGCGGATGGGCATGCCATGGTTTTCCATGACTACGGGTTGGAAAGATTGACCGGGACAGAGGGCGATGTCCGCGAACGCACAGCCGAAGATTTGGCAAAAGTCGTTCTGCTTGGCGGGACAGAAGGCATTCCTGATCTTGCAGAGGTCCTGACCCTGATTAACGGTCGCGTGCCGCTGCTGGTTGAGATCAAAGATCAGGACGGTGATATGGGCACAGCAATCGGACCCTTGGAACACGCGACCGCGCAGGCGTTGGCGTCCTATGATGGCCCCGTTGCCGTGATGTCATTCAACCCCCACTCAGTGGCTGAAATGGCAAGGATTTGCCCCGATATCCCCAGAGGTATCGTAACCAGCGCGTACCGGTCAGAGGATTGGCCGCTTAGCCCCGCAACCTGCAACAGGTTACGTGATATTCCGGACTATGATCGCGTTGGCGCGTGTTTTATCAGCCATGAAGTGGATGACCTTGCCCGCCCACGGGTCGCTGAACTGAAGGCGCAAGGCGCAATGATTGCCTGCTGGACAGTCACAAACGCAGAGCAAGAGAGAGAAGCGCGTAAAATTGCTGACAATATCACCTTTGAACAGTATCGCGCGACGTTCAGCGCTTGAACCATGAACGCAACGCCACACATCGTGACGTGAATGATGTGAGGCAGCTATGAGCGCGCAGGAAATCGAGATCAAGATTGTGACGGATCTGGCTGAAATCGGCCAGATCGAATGGGACGCCTGTGCCTGCCCCGAAGCCGCGAGCGGCGCGCGCCCGAATGATCCGTTCACGACCTACCGGTTTTTGTCGGCGCTTGAACAAAGCGGAAGCGTCGGGGCAGGGACAGGCTGGCAACCGCAGTATTTGACAGCAAATATTGAGGGCCAACTGATCGCAGCCGCCCCCCTTTATGCGAAATCGCATAGTCAGGGCGAATATGTTTTCGACCACAATTGGGCGCACGCGTTCGAGCGGGCAGGCGGGCGGTATTATCCGAAATTGCAGGTCGCCGTCCCTCATACACCTGCGACTGGGCGGCGTTTTCTGGTGCGCCCGGGGTTTGAGGCAAGCGGGGTTTCTGCGCTGATCCAAGGCGCGGTGCAATTGACCGATAACAACGCGCTGTCGTCGCTTCACGTAACCTTTTGCACCGAACAAGAGGCCCGGCAGGCCGAAGAGATGGGTTTGATGGTCCGCAAGAGCCAGCAGTTTCATTGGCGCAATGCCCAGTATGCCAGTTTTGATGATTTTCTCGCCAGCTTGAATGCACGCAAGCGCAAGAATATCCGCAAAGAACGCGCCCAAGCGCAAGCCTTTGGCGGTGAAATCCACGCCTTTACCGGCGATCAGATACAGCCCGAGCATTGGGATGCGTTCTGGAAGTTTTATCAGGACACCGGTGCACGCAAATGGGGAACCCCCTATTTGACGCGCAAGTTTTTTGATATTGCTCAGGAAACACTGCGCGATGACATGGTGCTTGTTCTGGCTGCGCGTGACGGGCGATGGGTGGCGGGCGCGCTGAACTTTATTGGGGCGAACGCGCTTTATGGCCGGTATTGGGGCTGCGTTGAACATCACCCCTGCCTGCATTTTGAGTTGTGCTATTATCAGGCGATAGATTTTGCCATCGCGCAGGGGTTGGCAACGGTCGAGGCAGGCGCGCAGGGTGAACACAAACTGGCGCGCGGTTATCTGCCGACGCCGACATGGTCATTGCATTGGATGCGTGATCAGGGTTTTGCGAATGCCGTCGGGGATTACCTGCAGGCAGAGCGCGAGGCAGTCGATCAGGAGATCGAGATATTGACGGAATACGGTCCTTTCAAACGGGCGAATGTGGAGGAACAAGAATGAGCGAACGATTGAGTGAGGAAACCCGCAAAACGGTGTTGAAGCCGCTGTTCGATACAGGTTGGGCCATGGTCGATGGGCGGGATGCGATCCAGAAAGAGTTCGTGTTTGCGGATTTTGCAGATGCTTTCGGCTGGATGACACGTGTCGCGATCTGGGCCGAAAAGTGGGGCCATCATCCCGAATGGTCCAACGTGTATAAAAGCGTTCAGGTTACACTGACGACCCATGATGTTGATGGGCTTAGTACATTGGATGCGAAATTGGCGCGTAAGATGGACGGGCTTTCCGCAGGGGCCGCGCGCTAGAACCAAAAGATGGAAACTGGGCGCTTAAACAGCGCCCAGTCCAAGTATCACATGCTTGCCAAAAGGCCTTCGCCACCGGAAACGTCGCAGACGCCCGGGTTTTCTTCTTCCTGAAGCAGGGTCACTTTGCCGTCATCGACCAGCATCGCGTACCGCTTTGAACGTGCGATCAGGCCGGCCGGCGGCGCATCAAAATCCATGCCAATGGCCTTGGTGAATTCGGATGATGCATCGGCCAGCATCGTGATTCCTGCGGCGGTCGCGCCGGTCGCTTCGCCCCATGCTTTCATCACGAAAGGGTCATTGCAGGAGATGCAGATGATCTCGTCCACGCCTTTGGCGTCAAACTGGTCCTTGGTGCGTACAAAGCTGGGCACATGCGCAGAGTGGCAAGTGGGCGTGAACGCACCCGGTACGGCAAATACCACAACTTTTCTGCCTTTGACCTTGTCGGCCATTTTGACGGGCGCGGGACCGTCGGCACCCATTTGAACCAAAGTTGCGTCAGGCAGGGAATCCCCTTGGGAAATTGTCATGATGTTTACCTTTCAGGTCATTGTGTTTGATCTTACCCTGCATATAGGTTTCACAGGCCGCTGCGACCAGTTATTTTACAAGGAAACCTCATGCGCCACATCGTTGTCATCGGAGCAGGTCAGGCCGGATCATCTTGTGTTGTCAAACTGCGCAATGCCGGGTTTGAGGGCCAGATCACCCTGATCGGAGAGGAAAACGTGCCGCCCTATCAGCGCCCGCCGTTGTCCAAGGGATACCTGATGGGTGACATGGTGTTGGAACGGATGTTCCTGCGGCCAGAGGCGTTTTATGCCGAGAACGGTATTGATCTGCGCATGGGGCAACCTGTGGACCGGATCGACCGCGCGGCCAAGATCGTGCATTTCGGTGGCGATGCGATCGGGTATGACGCGTTGGTGTTGACGACAGGGTCCACGCCGAACCGCCTGCCTGCCGCGATTGGCGGGCAGTTGGACGGGGTCCATGTGGTTCGCGGTCTGGCGGATGTTGATGCGATGGCGCCGCGGTTTCAACCGGGCAAGCGGGTGCTGATCGTCGGTGGGGGATATATCGGGCTTGAGGCGGCAGCGGTCGCGGCCAAACTGGGGCTGAAGGTCGTATTGGTCGAGATGGCAGAGCGCATTTTGCAGCGTGTAGCTGCGCCAGAAACCAGCGATTTTTTCCGCAATCTTCATGCGCAGCACGGTGTCGATATTCGCGAAGGTGTCGGGTTGAAAACCCTGATCGGAGAGGGGCATGTCACCGGCGCAACCCTGACGGACGGTTCCGAGATTGACGTTGATTTTGTGATTGTGGGTGTCGGCATTCAGCCCGCTACCGCGTTGGCAGAGACAGCGGGCCTGACGCTTGACAACGGGATCAAGGTGGATGCGGCGGGACGCACGTCAGACCCGCATATCTGGTCAGCGGGTGACTGCGCGTCGTTCCCTTATCGGGGGAGGCGCATCCGGTTGGAATCGGTCCCGAACGCGATTGATCAGGCCGAAGTGGTGGCCGAAAACATCATGGGGGCCGCCAAGAACTATGTGGCGACGCCGTGGTTCTGGTCAGACCAATATGATGTGAAACTGCAAATTGCGGGCCTGAATACAGGCTATGACCGGGTCGTCACGCGTGCCTCGGATGCGCAAACTGTGTCGTTCTGGTACTACCGTGGCGATGAACTGCTGGCGGTTGATGCGATGAATGATCCACGCAGCTACATGGTGGGAAAACGGTTGATTGAAGCCGGTAAATCGCCTGATCCCGCGCTGATCGCAGACCCCTCACTTGAGCTTAAAACACTGCTGCGCGCATGAGGATTATCGCCGGGCGCAACCGGGGCACGGTGTTGGCCGATGTCGGGCAGGGCGATGCAGCAGCGCATCTGCGGCCCACGTCCGATCGTGTCCGCGAAAGCCTGTTTTCCATGCTTGTCCACCATAACGTCATCACCGGCGCGCGCGTGCTTGACCTGTTCGCCGGCACCGGCGCGCTGGGGCTAGAGGCGGTGTCGCGCGGTGCGGCAGAGGCGGTTTTTATCGAAAACGGACGTGTCGGGCAGACGTTGATCGCCGAGAATATCAAGAAACTGCGGGTAGGCGCGCAGACCAAAGTGATGCGCAGTGATGCGACGATGCTGGGCACGTGCTCAGCTGCCCCGTTCGATCTGGTGTTCCTTGATCCGCCCTATGGCAAGGGGTTGGGCCAGCTTGCTCTGGCCGCTGCCCACGCGGGTAGTTGGTTGGCCAAGGATGCCATGATCATCTGGGAAGAGAACGCGCCGATGTATGCACCCCAAGGGTTCGCGCGCATCGACAAACGCAAATACGGCGATACCCATGTGACGCTTTTGCGCGTCGCGTGACAACTACATCTCGGCGCGTATGACCGCCCCCAGACGTTTGATCCCTTCGTTGATCTTGGTGTCATTGGCGAGCGAAAAGCTGAGCCGCAATGTGTTCGCGCCAGAACGATCCGCAAAAAATGCCTGACCGGGCACGAATGCCACGCGCTGCGTCTCAAGCGAGGCGCGCAGCAGATCGCCGCCGTTCATATGCTTGGGTAGCGTGACCCAAACAAACATCCCGCCTTCGGGCTTGGTCCATGTCACACCAGTTGGCATATGTGTCTCAAGCGCGCCGAGCATCGCGTCGCGCCGCGCCGAGTAAGTGGTGCGCAAAGTAGCGGTGTGTGCGTCAAAGACAGACCGCGCCACTGAATTAATAGCCATCTGGTTGATCGTCGAAGAATGCAGGTCGGCCGCTTGTTTCATCAGCACCAACTGGCTGATCACATGGCTTGCCCCGCAGACCCAGCCCACGCGCAGACCGGGTGCGAGTGATTTGGAAAAGCTGCCACAATAGAGCGTGCGGCAGTCTTCAATCGACCCTTTGCGCGCAATTTCAAGCGCCAGCATCGGCGGGATCGGATCGCCGTCATAGCGCAAGGACTGATAGGCGGAATCCTCGATCACTGCGATATCAAGATCATCGGCAAGTTTCAGGATGTTTTCGCGCGCGTTCAGGTCCAGCGTTTCACCGGTCGGGTTTGCGAAATCAACCGATGCATAGGCAAATTTCACCCGGCCTCCCGCCTCCTGCGCCGTTTGCGCATAGTCAGACGCGGACCGGTTGCCGCCGGGGATCAGGCGGTCAAATGTTGGCTCATACGCGTTGAATGCCCCCAGTGCGCCCATGTAGGTCGGCCATGTAACCAGTGCTGTATCGTTGGGCGACAGCATCAGTTTACCAAGGTAATCAAGCGCTTGCTGTGATCCGGAGGTGATCAGGATATTGTCGCGCGTGCACGGTACACCCAATGCTGTCATCTGTTCAACGATCCAGTCGCGCAGGGGGGCGTACCCTTCGGACACGGAATATTGCAGTGCTGCATCGCTGTTCTGCGGGGAAAGTGCGTCAACCATAGCGTCCTGAAACGCCTTGGTTGGAAACATCGCAGGATCAGGAATGCCGCCGGCGAATGAGATGATATCAGGCTGATCCAGAAGCTTAAGCAGTTCGCGGATTTCGCTCGCTTTCATGCGACCCATGCGGGTTGCAAATATGTCTTGCCAATTCATGTCAGAATCTCTTCCCTATTTTCAGGCAAGACACCATATCCACGAAACTATGGCAATACTTATTACCTATATTGCGCAAGTTTCTTGCGCAAGGCGCGCCCGAGCGAGGTTCACTTGGACATGACACCGATCCGCAGTATCATCAGTATATGACAGACGCGAGCATCAACGCAGGCGGTTTTGCGCACAGCACTGCCAAAGAAAAGGCAAAGCCGGTCCGTTTACCTGCGCCGCAACCACTGGGCGCGCCTGTTCTGATCTATGATTGCGTCACCCCGTTGGGCGGAGAGACGCTTTTGTCATTGCTGATGAAACGGATGATGAAAGACGTTTAGCCGTAGGTCGGGTGGAATGTGCCTGCGGGCGAGAGCGTAAAAATCTCAACCCCATCTTCGGTCACGCCAACGGAATGTTCAAACTGGGCCGACAGGGATTTGTCGCGTGTTACGGCTGTCCAATCGTCGGCAAGGGTCTTTGTCTCTGCCCGGCCAAGGTTGACCATCGGCTCAATGGTGAAAAACATCCCCGGCTCAAGCACCGGACCGGTCCCCGGTTTGCCATAGTGCAGCACGTTTGGCGGGGAGTGAAACACGCGCCCCAAACCGTGCCCGCAGAAGTCCGTCACAACCGACATACGGTGGCTTTCAACAAAGCTTTGGATGGCGTGGCCTATGTCGCCAAAGGTATTGCCGGGTTTGACCGCAGCAATGCCGCGCATCAGACTGTCGTGTGTCACCTCGATCAACCGTTCTGCTTTGCGGGGCAGTTTGCCTGCAACATACATGCGCGAGGTATCGCCAAACCAGCCATCGACAATCACCGTGACGTCGATGTTCAGAATATCGCCATCTTTCAGCTTTTTGTCACCGGGAATGCCGTGGCAGACCACATGGTTCACGCTGATGCAGCTGGCGTGTTGATACCCTTTGTAACCGATCGTCGCGGATTTTGCGCCAGCGGCGTTCACCTTGTCTTCGATAATGCGGTCAAGCTCAGCCGTGGTTTGGCCCACGACCACATGCGCGCCAATCTCGTCCAGAATCGTCGCGGCCAGCTTGCCGGCGGCATGCATACCGGCAAAGTCGGAGGGGTCGTAGATGCGGATGCCGTCTTTGGTCTGCCGACCTCGGTGCTGTTCGTTCACGTCTTTGTCCAGTCTGATCGTTTAGCTATGTTTAACTTGCGGGGCGGCCAAGGACCAGAGGGGCGGCCAATGTCACGGCTTGTGGTGAAATATGGGTGCCGATGCACAGTGTTTCCACCCCTGCCAAAGTCGCAGCCGCGTGTGCTGCGGCATAAGTCGGGTCAATGTCGTCTGCCATGGCAACATGCGTGCAATCGGTGCGCTGCACCAGATAGAGCAGGATGGCGCGGTGACCTGATGCCGCGACCTTGGCCAATTCGCCTAAATGTTTAGCACCTCTTGCTGTGACACTGTCAGGAAATTCTGCCAATTCCGCTGTGCGCGACAGCGTCACTGATTTTACCTCGACATAGGCGTCGGGCAGATTATTTGCGCTCAGCAAAAAGTCGATGCGGGAATTCCCGCCGTATTTCACTTCGGGTCGAACGGTGGTGTATTCAGCAAGCGCCTCGATTTCGCGCGCCTGCAACGCGGCCTTGACGGCGCGATTGGGCAGGGCGGTATCCACGCCGGTGAAATGCCCGTTCTCATGGTCCACCAAGCGCCAGCCGAATTTCAGCTTTTTCTTGGGGTCATCATTGGGTTCCAGCCAAATCTTTGACCCCGCCACAGCCAGCCCCATCATTGAGCCGGGGTTGGCGCAATGGGCAACAACCTCGCGCCCGTCCGTCAGCCTGCAATCCGCCAAAAAGCGTTTGTAGCGGCGGATCAGGCGGGCAGGGACAAGTTCGGTTTGAAAGCGCATGGACGCGGGCCTATACCGTTCACAGACGCACCTCAAGGAGTTCGCAATGCCCAACCCCACCGCCGCCATGATCGTGATCGGAGACGAGATCCTTTCGGGCCGGACCCGCGACAGCAACATGCACCATTTGTCCGGTCAACTGACCGAAGCCGGGATTGATCTGAAAGAAGTACGCGTCATCGGGGATGAGGTTGATACGATTGTCAGCGCCGTCCAAGCGATGTCAGCCAGCTATGACCATGTGTTCACCAGCGGCGGGATCGGACCCACCCATGACGACATTACGGCCAATTGCATAGCTGCGGCTTTCGGCGTGTCCATCGACGTGCGGGACGATGCGCGCGCCATATTAGCGACCCATTACGCA
The DNA here is from genome assembly GCA_017854675.1 of Paracoccaceae bacterium. Classification (GTDB taxonomy): domain Bacteria; phylum Pseudomonadota; class Alphaproteobacteria; order Rhodobacterales; family Rhodobacteraceae; genus Sulfitobacter. Next base: position 11,301 of record JAFMHE010000013.1, read on the forward strand.
AAATCCGGCACCGAATTGAACGAGGCCCGTCTGCGCATGGCGCGCATCCCCGAGGGGGCCAGTTTGATCGACAACCCCGTGTCGGCTGCACCGGGGTTCACGTTGCAGAACGTGCATGTGATGGCCGGTGTGCCGTCGGTGTTCCAAGCGATGGTGCAAAGCGTTCTGCCAACACTGACGGGGGGTGCACCCTTGATCAGCAAAACACTGCGGATTGAGCGGGGCGAGGGCGATATCGCCGGGCCGTTGGGCGCGTTGGCAGTGGCATTTCCCGACCTGTCGATGGGATCATATCCGTTTCAAAAAGACGGCAAATACGGTGCGCATATCGTGATCCGTGGCAACGATGACGCGCAGATCGACGATGCGATGATACAACTTCAAGCAGCCTTCCCGTGACGGCCAGCATCCCTGAACTGTTCGCAGCATCAGAAGCGACATGGCCTGCTGCAAAGACGTGGTCGCAGGGTGGGTTCACTCTGCGTGACGGGCAAGGCGGTGGCCAACGGGTGTCGGCGGCTACAGCCCTTGGCCGGGTCAGTGATGCGCAGATCACGGCGGCAGAAGGCGCAATGCGCGCCATTGGGCAGAAGCCCATTTTCTGCGAACGGGGTTCAACGCCTGACCTTGATGCCGCCCTTGAAGCGCGCGGATACCGGATCAAAGACCCCACCAGCCTATATGTTTTGCCGATTGAAAACCTGACAGACAAGCCGATCCCGCGCGTCACGGCCTTCACGCTATGGGAACCGCTGGCGATCATGAAGGAAATCTGGGCAACTGATGGTGTGACCCAGGCACGTCTGGACGTCATGGAACGGGCGGCCACCAAGACGGGCATTCTGGCGCGCTGGAACGAAAAGCCCGGTGGCGCTGCCTTTGTCGGCGTGCACCACGATATCTGCATGGTTCACGCGCTTGTCGTTCTGCCGCACCAACGCAGGCAGGGCTTGGCCGAGTGGATCATGCGGCGCGCGGCACTGTGGGGACAAGCCCAAGGCGCGCGCCATCTTGCGGTTCTCTGTGTTGATGCGAATGTCGGGGCGAATGCGCTCTACCGTGCTCTGGGCTTTGCGCGTGTGGGCGGCTACCATTACCGTATAAAGCCAGATTGAAGGACCAAACAAATGCAAGACGACATGCCAACGGCGCTGAACCTGCCGATGATGGACCCGCTGCCAGAAGCGACACAAAAGTATTTTGACATCTGTCAGGACAAACTGGGCATGGTGCCAAATGTCCTGCAGGCCTATGCGTTTGACGCTGAAAAGTTGAACAGTTTTACCGCGCTGTACAATGACCTGATGCTGGGCAACAGCGCGTTGACCAAGCTGGAGCGCGAGATGATCGCGGTCGCGGTTTCCTCGGTCAATAAGTGCTTTTATTGCCTTGTCGCGCATGGTGCCGCCGCGCGCAGCCTGTCGGGCGATCCCGCCTTGGGCGAGGCGCTGGTAATGAATTACAAGGTCGCCAAAATCACTGATAAGCAGCGCGCCATGCTGGATTTTGCCGTCAAGATGACCAAAGAAAGCGGCAGCATGGAAGAAGCTGATCGCGAAGCGCTGCGGGCGCAGGGTTTCACAGACCGTGACATCTGGGACATCGCGTCTGTCGCCGCGTTTTTCAACATGACCAACCGCGTGGCAAGCGCGACAGACATGCGGCCCAACACTGAATATCACGCACAGGCGCGATGATCCGGGCGTTTGCCGTTCTGTGCTTACTGGCGTCGCAGGCTGCGGCGCTGGAACTGACATTGCCGACAGCCGCGCGCGAAACTGTGACGCGCAATACCGCCCCTGATATCTATGCGGCCCCTATGGGTGTTTTCCAGAATGGCAGGGTGCCAACATTGGCCGTTGAGGGCGATGTGCGCCGCACTGCGTGGCGCATTACGTCGCCGGGCCTGACACCTTTGCAAGTCATGCGCCCGCTGCGCGAACAACTGGTCGCGGCGGGGTTGGAGCTGGTGCTTGATTGTGCGGCGGCGGTTTGCGGCGGGTTTGATTTTCGGTTTGCAACTGAAACGCTGCCGGGGCCCAACATGTATGTGAACATCCGCCGGTATCATTTTGTCACGGCTGTGCGCAGGGAAGATAACAGAGTGGTCCAAGCCATTACGGTGCTGACCAGCACATCTGCAACGGCAGCCTTTGTGCAGATTATTCAAGCTGGCGAAACCCGGCCCGAGGGGGTTTCGGTGCGCACCACGGCTGAATTACCGGTCAGCACGCAGACATTTGCCCAAATTGACATCGCTCAACAGTTGCAGGAGCGTGGGCATGTCGTGCTGGATGATCTGGATTTTGCCACGGGCAGCAGTGATCTGGGGCCGGGTCCGTTTGCGTCGCTGACCCGGCTTGCCGCAGTTCTGGCAGCGCAACCTGCTATCCGGATCGCGCTTGTTGGTCATACCGACAGCGTGGGGGGGCTGGATGGCAACATCGCCATTTCCAGACAGCGGGCACAGTCGGTCCGCGACCGTCTGCTTTCTGTTCACAACGCGGACGCGAGCCGGATTGACGCCGAAGGCATGGGATATCTTGCACCCCGCGCCAACAATCTGACACCTGTAGGCCGGGAACAAAACCGCCGTGTCGAGGCGATCTTGCTCGGTGGCAATTGAACCCTACAGCAGCGTGATGGATGACCGTGCCGATGTGGTTTCACGCGCCAGTTGCGATGCCGCGCTGATGTGCCATTCAAGGCCTGTCTGACCCTGCGCCGCTGCATCACGCAAGTTTTGCGCCGCAAGTTCTGCCTGGGTTGCACTAAGCGTTAGTGCCTCTGCCAACGCAGCGCGGTCTGCTGCAATCTGGGCGATCCTTTTGTCATGCTGTGTTTGGCTGATCGTGCCTGCTGCGATGGCGATCGCCAATGCATCCAGCTCCGCATCCTGTGCGGCCAGCAATGTGGGCAAGCTGACCTCGATATGATCTAGCTGGTCATTGGCTTGGCGGATGTTGCGAACCAGTGCATTGGGCGAGGCGATCTCAACCCGGCGCGTGACATCTTTTTCACCGGCGAGGCGCCCCCGGACAGCACCCGTCACGGCCCCTGTTGCGGCCGATCTGGCGCATCCGCTGATGTTGCCCGCAGACACAAGGCCAATCCCGCATCCAAGGGCAGCGCCCAAAGCTGCGCCTTTGCCAGTTGAAGCGCGCACCAATTGCCGCCCGTTTTCTGCCAGCGCCGCTGTCTGCTCAGAGACTTGCCGCGTGACAACCGCATCGTTGTGAAACGTCAGCGGATTGCCGTCAAAACGGGTGGTCTGTTCACTGTTGGGGCTTTGCGCGCAGGCCCCAAGCGTTACGACAAGAGCGAGGGGCGCGATGGTTTTCAGCATTATTTTACCTGTATCAGCTTGTTTGACCCTAGATGCCCCGCAATCGTGACCAATTTGAGGCATTGTCGCCAAAACAGAAAAAAGCCCCCGACGCATATCGCATCGGAGGCCAGTGTGCACCGAGGGGAGCGGTGGTTCGTTACCAGTCGTTCGGGCCCTTGTCCGCAAAGGCATGGACCAGAAAATCAATAAATGCGCGCACTTTAGGCTGGGTAAAGCGGCCCGGCGGATAGACGGCATAGATGCCCTGCATTTC
>JAFMHE010000013.1:15224-32148 GCA_017854675.1 Paracoccaceae bacterium
CGGGCACGCAAGGTGCTGTCTTCCAGCTCACCAATGCGCACGGCCATGTCAAAGCCTTCGCTGATCAGTTCAACATAGCGGTTGTTCAGGACCATGTTCACCGTAATGTCGGGAAAATCGCTAAGGAATCCGGACAATGCAGGCGACAGATGGTTGACCCCGAAGTCCGTCGCAACCGAAATGCGCAACAGGCCGGAAGGTGCAGATTGCATCGACGTGACCAAGGCGTCCGCCTCACCCGCATCATTCAGCACCCGACGGGCACGGTCATAATACGCAAGGCCAATTTCGGTTGGTGACACCCGCCGCGTCGTACGGTTCAAGAGCCGTGCACCCAAGCGCGCCTCAAGCGATGAGACGTGTTTGGAAACGGCGGATTTTGAAATCCCCATCTTCTTGGCAGCGTCAGTAAAGCCTCCTTGGTCCACCACAGTGGCGAATGCTTCCATTTCTGTCAGCCGGTCCATACCCGATCCTCTCAAACTCTATTTCAAGGATCAGCTATGCGCGCCAATTCAGGCAGGATAGGGGCAGGGGTGCGACAGTTGCGTGGTATTCGGCGCATCGTTCCACATTCGGAAACGCCGCCGGAGCAGGGAAAACCATAGATGTTTAGGGGTGTTGAGACGCAGCTATTCAGTATTTAAAGCGAAAAGAAGGGCAAGAGTCCCGTTTCTTTTCGCTAAAAATACTGAATTCTGCCTTGTCTCGACGCGGTGCCGCCGGTGTTAAAGCGTTGCAGCGAGCCGGGTGCCTTGATCAATTGCACGTTTCGCATCAAGTTCCGCCGCTACGTCAGCCCCCCCAATCACATGGCAGGTCTTGCCTTTCGCCTCCAGCGCATCAGCCAGTGACCGGTCCGACAATTGCCCCGCGCAGAGCACGATTGTTTCAGCTTCAATCAAAGTGGGATTCTCGCGCGCTTCACCGAATGAAATGTGCAGGCCATTTGCATCAATCTTTTCATAATTCACACCGGCGATCATTTTGACCTCTTTCATGGTCAGCGACGCGCGGTGGATCCAGCCTGTCGTTTTGCCCAAACCCTTGCCGACCTTCGACGCCTTGCGTTGTAACATTGTGACCTCACGCGCAGGTTTGTGCGGTTGCGGCCCTTCAGGGGACAACCCGGCGCGGTGCTTGCCAGTGTCTGCCACACCCCATTCCACCATCCATTCGGGCAGGTTCAGCGTTGTGCTTTCGCCCTCGCTCACCAGATGTTCGGAGACATCAAAGCCGATGCCACCCGCACCGATGACCGCGACCTTCTGTCCGACCTTGGCACTGCCATTCAGCACGTCAATGTAGCTGACCACGTTGCCTGCGTTTTGACCGGGAATTTGCGGATCACGCGGAATGACGCCGGTGGCGATGATCACCTCGTCAAACCCATCCAGATCATTGGCCGACACTTCGGTGTTCAACTTTACGGTCACACCCAGTTCATCCACCATGGTGCGGTACCAATCGACAAAGCCGTAAAATTCCTCTTTGCCCGCCACCTGTTTGGCCAGATTCAACTGGCCGCCAATCTCTGACGCGCGGTCAAAGACGGTAACTTTGTGCCCGCGTTCCGCCGCTGTCAGAGCCGAGGAAAGTCCCGCAGGACCGGCCCCCACAACCGCGACGTTCTTTACTGTCGCAGTCGTCTCGACTTTCAACTCCGTCTCATAGCAGGCGCGGGGATTGACGAGGCAGCTGGATATTTTGCCACCGAATGTGTGATCCAGACAGGCTTGGTTGCATGCAATGCAAGGCGCGATCTGTGCAGATTTGCCTGCCATGGCTTTGGCGACGAAATCCGGGTCCGCCAGCATGGGGCGCGCAAGGCTGACCATATCGGCGCACCCGTCAGCAAGAACTTCTTCGGCCACGTCAGGTGTGTTGATGCGGTTGGATGCGATCAGCGGAATGCCGACTTTGCCCATCAGCTTTTTCGTGACCCAAGCAAAGGCGGCGCGCGGTACCGAGGTCGCAATCGTCGGGATGCGCGCCTCGTGCCAGCCGATGCCGGTGTTGATGATCGTTGCACCGGCTTTTTCAATCTCGACGGCCAATTGCGCGACCTCTTCGTAAGTTGAGCCGTTGGGCACCAGATCAATCATCGACAGACGGTAGATGATGATAAAATCTGGCCCCACGGTTTCGCGGACACGTTTCACCACCTCAATCGGCAAACGCATGCGGTTTTCATACGATCCACCCCAGCGGTCTGTGCGCTTGTTCGTATGGGTTACCAGAAACTGGTTCAGGAAATAACCTTCTGACCCCATCACCTCGACACCGTCATAACCTGCTTCTTGCGCGCGGCCCGCGCAGGCGGCGATGTCGGAAATCTGTTTCTCGATGCCCTCTTCGTCCAGCTCCTTTGGCGGGAACGGAGAGATCGGTGATTTGATCGCAGAAGGTGCCACGCACGCTGGACCATAAGCATAGCGTCCCGCATGCAAGATCTGCATGGCGATCTTGCCGCCCGCCTCGTGCACACGGTTCGTCACCACAGAATGGTTCGCCACATCCTGATCCGTTACCATCATCGCGGCACCCGGCAGGACGGAGCCTTCCAAATTTGGCCCGATCCCGCCCGTGACCATCAGCCCGACTTCACCGCGTGCGCGGGTCGCATAAAACTCGGCGACGCGGTTCCAGTCTTTGGTTTCTTCCAGTCCGGTGTGCATCGACCCCATCAGAACGCGGTTCTTCAGCGTTGTGAAACCAAGGTCGAGCGGGGCGAGCATGTGGGGATAGCTGGACATGAAAGTACCTTTCTGGCTGTGCGCATTTGCCTGACATGACCGCAAGGCGTGCCGCGTGTCACGCTAAACGCCGCGTCATTGGATTTAAACGGTTCACGGTCCATGTTATGGCACACTGAACCGACCCTTATAAAAGAGCATCCCACAATGACCCCCGAAGAAATCGCCAAACTGCCCTACCGTCCCTGTGCCGGTGTGATGCTGTTGAATGCAGCGGGCAAGGTGTTCGTTGGCCAGCGCAAAGACCGCTACACCGATGCGTGGCAGATGCCCCAAGGCGGGATCGAGAAAGACGAGGCACCGCAGGAGGCCGCCTTGCGCGAGTTGGAAGAAGAAACCGGCGTTAGTCGTGATCTGGTGACTATTGTGGCAGAGACCAAAGCGTGGGTGCCTTACGAGTTGCCCCATGATCTGGTGCCGCAATTGTGGAAAGGGCGCTTTCGCGGGCAGGAACAGAAATGGTTTCTGATGCGGTTCAACGGGACCGATGATCAGGTCAACATCATGACCGATCATCAGGAGTTTTCCCATTGGAAATGGATGCCTGTGGCCAGCCTGATCGACAGTATCGTGCCGTTCAAGCGTGGCGTCTACGAGGCTGTTCTGCTGGAGTTCGAGGGACACTTATGAAGCGTGTCTTGGCCTTTATCTGTGCGCTGGTGGCCCCGTTGCCCGCCTTCGCGCTTTCCTGCTTGGCCCCTTCGGTCGAGCGTAGTTTTGCCCGCGCCGACGCCGCTGAAGAGCGTTATGTCGTTGTGCATGGACGTTTGACGCTGGATGCCAAGGCGCTGCCCCGTGGGGGAAGCGGTGAGGTCCAACCGCCGGAGATGACGCAGGTCAAGGCGGTGCTGTTGGGTAAATCCCTGAACCTTGAGGGGTTCAAAGTTCCGTTTGACCAAGAGATCACGCTAGAGGTTGCTTGCTTTGGTCCTTGGTGCGGGTCGGTGCAAAACGGTTTGGACGTGTTAGCTTTCGTTCGCAAAGAAGGCGGAGCATATGCATTGGACGTGAACCCCTGCGGTGGCTCTGTGTTTGGCGCGCCGCAGCGTTCAATGTTGCGTGCTGTCAAAACGTGCATGCGCGGTGGTGACTGTACCGCTGATTAAGCCTCTTCGATCAGCGGCATATGCGGTGCGACAGTGCGTGGCAACAGGCCCGTAACGCGCGGATCATCGCAAATCTCAACCTCGCGTTTGAACGGCACAAACCCGCTGCGCACATAAAAATCAGGGGCGCGCTGGCTGTCGGCGGTGCAGGTGTGCACATGAAACCGCGTGATGGGTTTGGACCACGCTCGCTCGACTGCACGGTCCATCAGATACCGCGCTGCACCGGTGCCGATCAGCGCGTCCGCGACACCGAAATAGGCCAGTTCACACGCGCCATCGACGCGGAAATCAAGTTCCAACAGCGCCTCGGCGCGACCGTCTTTTTCCAGTGTATAGGTCTCCACCAGCGGATCATTCAGAATGTCCATCACTGCCGCTTCTGACAAAAGAAGTCTGCCAAACCAGAGCCACGGCGTGCCAACGCGATCAAATGTGTCGCGATACCAAGCGATGTCAGGCGTCACCTTGCGAAAGGTTACGCCGTCGGGCAAAGCCACGCCTTTCAGCGGGCTTTGTGCGAACATTTCCAGATGCGTGGTGATGACAGCCTGCTTGCCCGCTGGCACCTGATATACGCCATCCTCGATCATGCGGGGACCAATCCGGCAGCTTTGAATACGGCCAGCATGTCCTTTTGGGGGCGTGGTCCGATGTGGCTGATCACTTCGCCTGCGCACAGGTTGCCCATCTGGCCGCAAACCGTAAGCGAAGCGCCCCGCGACAGACCGTAAAGGAACCCGGCTGCGAACTGGTCGCCCGCGCCTGTGGCGTCAACGGGTGTCACGTTTTCGACCGCAACATCAACGCGTTCACCATCGCGGATCAGGGTCACGCCATCGCCCGACCGGGTGCAGACCACGATGGGGCAAATGGCGGTGGTTTTGGCAATCGCTTCCTCCAGATCGTTTGTCTGGAACAGGGACATCACTTCGGCTTCATTGCCGATGACATAATCAAGATCGTGTTCGATCAACGACAGGAAATCTGCCCGGTGGCGTTCTACACAAAACGGATCAGAGATTGCGATGCCTGCGATGCCGCCGCCTGCTTTGGTCGCGCGCGCGGCTTCGCGGAATGCGGTTTTGCCAGCGTCCTCATCAAACAGATAACCCTCAAGGAACATCATCTTGGCGTTGCCTGCGACCTCTTGGGGTACGTCAGCAGATGATAGCCCCGTGGAAATCCCAAGGTAGGTGTTCATCGACCGCTCACCATCTGGCGTCACAAAGATCATGCTGCGCGAGGTTGGGTTTTCACCGCCCACAACGGGGGCATTCACGAAATCAATCCCGTGATCGGCCATCGCGCTTGCGTAAAACTGTCCCAGCGTATCGTCACACACACGCCCGATGAACGCCGTCTGCATCCCCAGCGCGCCGGCACCCGCAATCGTGTTGGCCACGGCACCGCCGGGTGTCTGGACGCGGTCATTCATCGCGGCATAAAGCACCTCGCCACGATCTTTTTCGATCAGCTGCATGATGCCTTTTTCAATGCCCATGTTGCCTAGAAACCGATCATCAGTTTGCGAGATCACATCCACAACCGCGTTGCCGATCCCGACGAGTTCATAGGTTTTCATATGTTCTTTTCCTCAAAAGGGCACAGGTCCCGGATGATGCAGGTTTTGCACAAAGGTTTGCGCGCCTTGCAATGATAGCGTCCGTGCAGGATCAGCCAATGATGCGCATGGAGCTGAAAATCTGCGGGAATATTGTCTTCGATGGCGCGTTCCACGACATCGACGGTTTTGCCCGGTGCAATGCCCGTGCGGTTGCCAACGCGAAAAATATGCGTGTCCACAGCTTGCGCCGGTTGTTTCCACCACATGTTCAACACGACGTTGGCGGTTTTGCGGCCCACACCCGGCAGACCCTGCAACGCGGCGCGTGAATTGGGAACGACGCCGTCATAATCATCCACCAGAATCTGGCTCAGCTTCATGACGTTCTTGGCCTTTTGCCGGAACAGACCGATGGTTTTGATGTGTTCGGTCAGCCCCTCAAGACCCAGATCAAGCATCTTTTGCGGCGTGTCCGCGATTTTGAACAATGCGCGTGTGGCTTTGTTCACGCCCACATCCGTCGCCTGCGCAGACAGGGCGACCGCGACGACCAAGGTGTAGACGTTCACATGTTCCAACTCGCCCTCGGGCTCGGGATCATGTGCTTGAAAGCGGGTGAAAATCTCTCGGATGGCGTGGTAGCCAAGCTGTTTTGCGGGTTTCAATGTCATGGCGAAACATATGCGCGGAATGCGCCATGGGGGCAAGCCGTCCGTGCTGTGTATAGCGTGTTGCGCATGTTTCGGGTCGCAGTGCCGCACATAAGGCCTTAAATTACCCACATGACACAGAACACGCATACATCCGACGAGAGCGGCTATCATTACAAGGTGATGCGCCGCGCCATCGACATCCTTGATGCCGCCGAAGACCCCGTTCAACTGGAAGACATTGCCGCCCAAATGGGCATGTCAGTGGCGCATTTTCAGCGGTTGTTCTCGCGCTGGGTCGGCGTGTCGCCCAAACGCTATCAGCAATACCTGATGCTGGGCCATGCCAAAAACATGCTGCGCGATCATGCCACCACGCTTGAGGCCGCGCATGAGGTCGGGCTATCCGGCACGGGCCGTCTGCACGATCTGTTCCTGCGTTGGGAATCCATGAGCCCTGGAGAATTCGCGCGCCAAGGGGGCGGGCTGACGATCTATTGGGGGTGGTTTGACAGCCCGTTCGGATTGGCGTTGGTCATGGGGACCGAAAAAGGCATTTGCGGTTTGGCGTTGGCCGCTGAACTGGGTGAAGATTGGGCAATGCAGGATTTGCTGGCGCGCTGGCCCAAGGCAACGTTTGTCGAAGACCCGATGATGCTGCGCCCGTGGGTTCTGACCGCCTTTGGTGCCCAAGACGGTGCGTTGGATAAAGCACCTTTGTACCTTATTGGCGCCCCTTTCCAGATCAAGGTGTGGGAGGCGCTTTTGCGTGTCCCGTCCGGTCAGGTCACCACCTATTCCGACATTGCGGCGACGGTCGGTAACCCCAAGGCGGTGCGCGCTGTTGGCACTGCAGTAGGGCGCAACCCGGTGTCATGGTTGATCCCCTGCCACCGCGCGCTGCGCAAATCGGGTGAATTGGGTGGATACCACTGGGGCCTGCCTGTCAAACGCACCATGCTGGCCTATGAGGCAGCCCGCGCCGAAGCCTAAAGCGTTTTCGGAAATACCTGAATCACGCGGTAATGCGCAAGATACTGCCGATTGCATTTTCCCCCTGATAATGGCGGCGATGGCGTCTTATATATACGCAGTACAAAGACGCCTCGCCCGAACGGGGCCCGTAACCAAAGGCAGTAACTATGATTTCTTCCAAACTTACACTGGCAGCCGCCGTGGCAGGTGCCATGGCGCTGGGTGCGTGCACCGCACCGCAGGGCAATATCCTCGCACAGCCGGGCGATCCGAACCAGAAAACCAAAAACGCCGCATTGATCGGCGCTGGTGCCGGCGCGCTTGTCGGGGCCTTGTCCAAGGGCGACGGCAACCGTGCCGACGCCGCACTTGTCGGCGCGGTCATCGGTGGCGCAATCGGCGCTGGTGTCGGCTATTCGCTGGACAAGCAAGAGGCGGAATTGCGTCAGCAGCTTAATTCCAACGTCTCTATCAACAACACTGGCGACCGGCTGATCGTTACTTTGCCGAACAACCTGTTGTTCGCGACAGACAGCACCGCGGTTTCCGCGACATTGCAGGGTGATCTGCGGGCGTTGGCGCAAAACGTGCAGACCTACGCGAATTCGACCCTGCAGATCATCGGCCACACAGACAGTGATGGCGATGCCGCCTATAATCAGCAGCTGTCCGAAGGGCGCGCACGCGCCGTGGGCAATATCCTGGTTTCCGAAGGCGTGCCGCGAAACCGTTTGCAGACCTTCGGTCGTGGTGAAGCGCAGCCCGTTGCCAGCAACCTGACGCCTGATGGCAAGGCGCAAAACCGCCGGGTCGAGATTGTGATCCTGCCAAACGCGAACTGATCTACAGCGGTCCATGACCTCTACAAAAACGCACAAAGCCCCTGCATTTCGCGGGGGCTTCTTGCTTTTCGGCCCGGACGAACGACCTTAAGCGCAACGCAACCCTGACTACGGAGCTTTTTGCTTATGTCTTCTCCCAAACTTCTCGGCATTTCTGGCGCTTTGCGCAAAGGATCGACCAACAGCCAACTTCTGCTTGAGGCGGCGCGCCTTTTTGGCGATCACTATTACATCGAGGCCGACATCAATTTCCCGCTGTATGATGCGGATGACGAAGAGGCCAGCGGCATCCCCGCTGTCGTGCAGACCCTTGCGGACCAGATCGCCGCCGCCGATGCGGTGATCATCTCGACGCCTGAGTATAACAAGGGTCCGTCCGGTGCGCTCAAGAATGCGCTGGACTGGGTCAGCCGGACAGAAGGCGCGCCTTGGGCGGCCAAGCCGGTCGCGGTGATGTCTGCGGCAGCAGGACGTGCCGGCGGTGAACGCGCACAGATGGTGCTGCGCGGTTTCATGGTGCCGTTCCGCCCGAACATTTTGCAAGGGCCCGAAATTCACCTCGCCGCCAGCTATGAGGCGTTCGACGAGAACGGCCATTTGAAAGGCGAGATGTACGTCAAGGAACTGACGGTTCTGATGAAAGCGCTGCGTGGGTTGATCTAGGTCACAGGTTGTCTTCAACGCGAAAGCCTGCGGGGATGGCATCAATGCCGTTCAGGATCAGGTCGGTCATCACATGCGCCACCTTTGGTGCCATGCCGAACCCGATCTTGAACCCTCCGTTGGCAATAAACTGTCCGGGCCGGTCAGGCCATGCGCCCAGCATCGGCGCCCGGCTACGCGCACGCGGACGCACCCCGGCCCAGCGGGCGATCACTGGCGCATCCGCCAAGGCAGGCACAGCCGCGCGTGCCTTGGCGATCACATCATCCAGTTGCGCGTCATTTTCGTCGGGCGAAGCATAGAGCCGCTCTGACGTTGATCCAATGGCGACGGTGCCATCGTGATGCGGGATGATATGAACGCCGCCTGCAAAAAGCTGCGGCAATCCTCTGGCGTCATACTGCAGCAGCGCCGCTTGGCCTTTGACGCCGTTACCAATGCTGCGGTGATGATTTTTGGTCATCTCCTCCAGCCCTGCCACGCCTGTTGCCCATATGATTGCCCCTTGATCGGCGGCATCACCAACCACGTGCACGCCCTTGACAGCCAAAGCTTTGACAAGCGCCGCACATCCCTGTCGGGGGTGAACCAGCGCGCTGAGCGTATCGTGGATCAGCCAACCGGTTGGGCTGTTTGGTTCCCAATCTGCGCCTGTCGCCTCTACCACATCCCAGACCGCATTATCCGCCCACAGCGCAACTGCGCTGGCACTGCGCCCTTGCGCCAGCGCCAGTGCAGGGCCATCCGCAATCGGCTGCAAGCGCCCGTTGCGCGCATAGCCCGCTGACCCGCCGCCAGTGGCCTCGACCTCGGTCCAGAATTTTTCTGCCATCAACAGGCTTTCCAACTGAAACGCTTTCTTCGCGTTCCAGTTTTCCGGCACATGCGGCGCAAGTGCACCGACAATCCCGCCACTGCTGCCAGCCGCTGGTCCGTTGGGGTCCACCACCTGCACGCGCGCGCCACGCTGGGCTGCGACCCATGCGACCGACAGACCAAAAATCCCCGCGCCGCGTACCGTCAGATCGTAGCTTGCCAAGTCGCTCTCCTTCGCGCAAATCTGCACGGACCTACTTAGGCGGTGTGCGCGTGCAAAACCAGACAGATCAGATTGAATGGCGCACGGACCATGCCGCGCGGTCGGTGCCGCTGTCGACCCGCTTTGACGATCCATTCTTCAGCCTTGAGGACGGCGTCGCAGAGACGGAGCATGTCTTTCTGGGCGGCAATGATCTGCCCGCGCGGTTCTGTGAGGGGTTTGATATTGCAGAGCTTGGGTTTGGCACCGGTCTGAACCTGTTGGTTGCATGGGATGCGTGGCAGCGTGCAGTGCAAAGTGGCCCGCTCCGCTTCACCAGTTTTGAGGCCTATCCGATGGCCCCCGCCGACATGCGCCGGGCGCATCAAGCATTTCCTGAATTTGACGGCAAGCGCGATCAATTGTCAGAGGCATGGACTGGCGCAGGCGGCATTTTGGAGCTGCCGGGCCTGCGCGCCAATATCATCATCGGGGATGCCCGTGAGACGTTACCGCTTTGGGAAGGCCGCGCAGACGCCTGGTTTCTGGACGGGTTTTCACCGGCTAAAAATCCGGAACTCTGGTCGCCTGCCCTGATGCAGCAGGTCGCGCATCACACCGCACCCCAAGGCACCGCCGCGACCTATACCGCCGCAGGCCATGTGCGGCGCGGCCTGTCGGACGCAGGCTTTACCGTGTCACGCACCCAAGGCTATGGTCGCAAGCGTCACATGACACGCGCGGTGTTGCCCGCGTGAGCCAAAGCAACAACATCCCGCTTGGCATTGCGCTGATGGTCGCCACCACGTTCGTTTTTGCGGTGCAAGACGGGCTGTCGCGGCATTTGGCGTCTGAATACAACGTGATGATGGTGGTGATGATCCGCTATTGGTTCTTTGCGGCTTTTGTCATTGCGATTGCCCGGCGCAAGGCGGGCGGCATTCGTGCGGCGGCCAAGACCAGTCAACCCATCCTGCAAAGCATCCGGGGCTTGCTGCTGGCCGCTGAAATTTGCGTCATGGTGGCGGCCTTCACGGTGTTGGGACTGGTGGAAAGCCATGCGGTTTTCACCTGCTATCCGCTGCTGGTCGCTGCCTTGTCCGGTCCCGTGCTGGGCGAACAGGTCGGTTGGCGGCGCTGGGCGGCGATTGGCATCGGGTTCATCGGCGTACTAATCATCTTGCAACCGGGCATCACCGTGTTCGACCCTGCGGCGATCCTGCCGCTGGTGTCCGCGATGATGTTCGCGCTTTATGGCTTGCTCACGCGGTTTGCCGCGCGCCAGGACAGCACCGCGACCAGCTTTTTCTGGACCGGCACGACGGGGTGTATTGCCATGACGCTGGTCGGTGTCTGGTACTGGCAACCGATGACGCCGATGGATTGGGTCTATATGGGCAGCCTTTGCATCACGGGTGTGACCGGTCATTGGCTGCTGATCCGCTGTTATGAAGTGGCCGAGGCAAGCGCGGTTCAGCCTTTCGCCTATCTGCAACTGGTGTTTGCCGCCCTCATCGGGATCACGCTGTTCGGGGAAACGATCCGCGCCAATGTTGCCATCGGCGCAGGCCTGATTGTCGCGGCGGGTCTATTCACCTTTTGGCGCGAACGCCTTCAACGTGCTGCCAATTAATTCCTGCGAGAACGGGATAGGCAGCGGGTCTTTGCCCAGTCGCGCGCGATAGATCGGCAGGCTTTCCGTGACGCGCATGATGTAGTTCTGGGTTTCGCGAAACGGGACCATTTCGATCCAGTCAACGATGTCGATATCACCTGTGCGTGGATCGCCGTATTCCTCCATCCAGCGGGGCGGGCGCGAAGGACCGGCATTGTAGGCCGCTGAGACCATCACAACATTTCCGCCAAACCGGCCCGCCATTTGGGACAGATACTTTGCACCCAGACGGGCGTTATAATCAGGATCAGCGGTCAGTCGGTCTGTGGTGTGCAATTCCAGCAGGCCCAGATCCTGTGCCACATCGCGCGCCGTTGCGGGCATCACTTGCATCAGGCCACGCGCACCGACACCGCTTTGAACCACCGGGTCAAACTCGCTTTCGCGCCGGGCAATGGCCAACGTCATTTCGGGCGCCATCGGCAGATCCATCTCGATCAGGGTATGCAACGGATAATAGGGTGCCGCGACTTCCAGACCCCGCTGTGCCGCGCGTTTGCCGATCATCACGGCCAGATGGGGTTGGTCCATGTCGATGGCAGCCTGTCCCAGCAACGCGATGTCCTCTGGCATCAATTGCTCTGTCAGATGCGTCCAGAACCGCTCGGCGATGGTCACCTCACCCGAGGCCTGCAGCAACATCCCCGCCTCGAACAAGGGCGCGCGGACCAACGGACTGCTGCGCCAGTCTTGCGCCGGACGTGCGCCGCTCAGCTTTGGATCGAACGGCAGGCTTGCCTTTTCAGCCGCAAGCAATCCGTAAAACGACGTCTGGTATTTTGCGCCTTCAGCATAGGCGACAGATGCACCTTCGGGATCGCCCATTGCCTCGAGGGCGCGGCCTTGCCAATAGCCCGCCCGCCCCATCGAAATGGGCGATTGCACGGCGTTATCGTGGTTCAGGAAATGCTGGTAGGCATCGTTGGGCTTGTCCAGAAACCGCAGGGCAATATAGCCCGCGAGCCATTCCAGATCAGCGAAATGCGACCCTTCGGTCAGAAAGTGCTTTGACGCCATCTGATACGCGCGTGTTGCATCCCCGTTGCGCATTTCATAGCGCGCCAGCGCGCGCCGCCGGTTGCCCCAGTCTTCTGGCCGTCCCAAAGCATCTGCACTGGTTGAGCGTTCGACCAAGAGCGCAATAGCATCATCGGTAAATCCCTTGCGGACGCGCCATTCAAAGCGGTCATACATCAAGCCGGGATCGTTTGCTTTGCTGGCAGGCAACGCGCGGATCATCGCATTCACGTCACCCTCGCGGCGCTGCAGCGCAATGCGGGTTTCGGCCAATGCCTTGTCTGCGGGGCTGACCAGATCAAACATCTGGCGCGCCTCAGAGTGTTCGCGTTCCCACAGCATGGCATCCAGACGCGCGGCATGATGGGGCTGCAAAAGCGTCTCATGTTCGGCCAGAAATAGCGCTTGTGATGTCGCGTTCATCGGCATGGTGCGCCACGCCAGAACGATCCCTGCCTGAGCGTCCCCGCTTTGCCCTGCATTTGTCAACGCACGGGCATGGGCCAGCACCCCAAGCGGGGTTTGCGGGCGCATCTGAGAAAAGAAACCGAGGATCACCGCATCGCTTTGGTCCAGCACAGCGTCTTCGGATTTTTCGCGCAAGAACGCCTCGCCCGGCCAATCGGGCCTGCGGTCCAGAAACGCGCGGACCTCTGGATAGGTGCCAAGCCCTGCACGCAACCGGTGCCATTCGATCACATCGGCGGCAACTGCCCCGTCGCGCGCCGCGATTTGTGCGGCGCTGTCCCAATTGCCCGCGCGCATCGCATCCAGCGCCCAGCCCAAGGGGCGCGGGCGTTCGGCCATTGCGGGCGTGGCAAGCGTGAAAACCAGCAACAGCATCGTCAGAATTCGTGTCATCGCTTGCATTTCCTACGGATCAGGGGCTAGAGCCTTGCAACATATGGCGAACGCGGCAGAGTGCAAATCACGAAGCGCGGATAGACGCCTGTCACCCCGTCCAGCATTCCGCCGGACCAGCACATTAGGAGCGTGCACATGTTTAAAGGTTCTTTACCTGCCCTCGTCACGCCGTTTCGCAACGGCGAGCTGGATCTGGAAACGCTGAAAAAACTCGTGGAATGGCACATCGGCGAAGGCTCGAACGGTCTTGTCCCCGTGGGGACAACCGGCGAATCGCCCACATTGACCCACCGCGAGCATGAGCAGGTTGTCGAGGAAGTCGTCAAAGCCGCCGCTGGCCGCATTCCTGTGATTGCGGGTGCCGGATCGAACAACACGGTTGAGAGTATCCGTCTGGCGCGCCACGCTGAAAAAGTAGGCGCAGATGCGATTCTGGTGGTTACACCCTATTACAACAAGCCGACCCAGCGCGGCCTGATTGCGCATTTCACAGCGGTTCACGATTGCTGTGAACTGCCGATCATTATCTACAACATTCCGCCCCGTTCCGTCATCGACATGACGCCCGCAACGATGGGCGAACTGGCGAAATTACCGCGCATTGTCGGCGTAAAAGACGCGACCGGTGATCTGGCGCGCGTCAGCTATCAGCGCATGACCTGTGGTGAGGATTTCTGCCAATTGTCGGGTGAAGATGCGACGGCACACGGGTTCAACGCCCAAGGTGGGGTTGGCTGTATTTCTGTCACGGCAAACGTCGCACCAAAGCTGATCAGCCAGATGCAAGCCGCCTGCGCGGCCGGCGACTACGGCGCAGCGCTGGTGATCCAGGACAAGCTGATGCCATTGCACAAGGCGATCTTTACAGAGCCCGGTTTGGTTGGTGTGAAATACGCAATGTCGCGGCTTGATCTGTGTGCGGATGAGGTGCGCCTGCCGCTGACCGGTCTGTTGGATGAGACAAAAGCACTGGTCGATGACGGTCTGCGCCACGCAGGATTGCTCTGACGCTCTTTTTGGTTTTGGACTTGATGTAGGGTGGGGTTTGGCCCCACCTTACGGGCAAATCCAACTTACCGGAGCGCATCCCATGAACATCCTGCCTATTATCGCCGACAGCAAAGACGAGCTTGAGGCGCTTTTCCGTGATTTCCATGCCCACCCCGAAATCGGCTTCACCGAAGTCCGTACCAGCGGGATCGTGGCCGCCAAGCTGCGCGAATATGGTGTGGATGAAGTGCATGAAGGTCTGGGCAAGACCGGTGTTGTTGCGCTGATCCATGGCAAGAGCAAAGGTAACCGCCGCGTTGGCTTGCGCGCCGATATGGACGCGTTGCCTATCCACGAGGCGACGGGCCTCGATTATGCATCTACCAATCCCGGCGTGATGCATGCCTGCGGGCACGACAGCCACACAACCATGTTGCTGGGGGCCGCGAAACACCTCGCCGCGACCCGTGATTTTGACGGCACGGCGGTGATCGTTTTCCAACCGGCTGAAGAAGGTTTAGGCGGTGCGCGCCAGATGTTGGCCGATGGCCTGTTCGAGATGTTCCCCTGCGACGAGATTTTCGGGATGCACAATGTCCCCAACGGCCAACCCGGCAAGGTTGGCATCTGCAAAGGTCAGGCGATGGCGGGTGCTGCGTTCTTTGACATCAACGTCAAAGGTCGTGGCAGCCACGCGGCGCGCCCCTCTGAAAGCAAAGACGCGTTGATGATTGCCGCGTCGCTGGCGACAGAGCTGAACACGATCCTGAGCCGCAATGTCCCCGCGCAGGAGGTTCTGGTGCTTTCGGTGACGCAGATCCATGCAGGTGCTGCCTATAACGTGGTGCCAGAGACGGCGCAATTGGCGGGCACAGTGCGCTATTTCAGCGATGAGATTTATGCATTGGCCGCCAAACGGATGCAGGCCCTTTGCGACGGTTTCGCCGTGGCGCATGATGTCGAGATCACGCTTGACCTGCGCAACGCGTTCGACGTGCTGATCAACGATGATGAATTGTCGGATGTCTATATGCAGGCGGCGGGCGACATTGTCGGTGTCGAAAACCTGAACCCCAACACACCGCCCGTGACCGGATCAGAGGATTTTGCGGATATGCTGCGGGTGATCCCCGGCGCCTATTGCACGGTCGGGCATGCGGGCACGATGCCGCTGCACAATCCTGAATACACGCTGGACACGTCGATCCTGCCTGTGGGCGCGTCAATCATGGCGCGTGTGGTAGAACGGCGTTTGCCATTGGCGAGCTGAGGATGGCGCAGCCCCGGGTCATGTCCGGGGCTGCGTTGTTTCCAGCGAGGTCAGCGTTTGCCGTAATACAGGCCCACGACATGCTCGGCTTGGGCAAAGAACAACCAGCGCGCGGTCAGCACGCCTGCCACATGGGCAATCACAGCAATGACAGCGACCCAATGGCTGAACGGCAGTACAAGCAGGACAACGGGCAGCACGCTCATCAGTCCCAGCGCGATGATCCGCAATTTTGAGGCGTGTTTGCGGCCGACCACATAGACGAATTCACGCAACAAGTAGTTGGTGCCGGTGTGGGGCGGCTCAAACGCGCGCACGGTGCCGATGTTGCCCAATTGTGTCGCGGATGCCATGTCGGTCCCGCTGTTTTCGAACCTTGTATCGCCCAACATCCAAGTCGCGGCTTGGATCGCGCCGGCAACGAGAATAAGCAGAACTGCCGCATTCACCTGACCCGCCATCAACGCGCCACCTGCGATGGACAGCGACAGAAAGTTCAGCGGTGTCAAAGGCATGTTCCAGCGCGGCACGGTTTTGAGTTGGGCGTAGATCATGGATGTCGTGAACACGGTGCCAAGCGAAAAGAGCGCGCCCAAAAGGCCGATCAACGTCCAGCGTTGACCAAGAAAGACCAGCCCCGCGCCGTAGATTGCCATCAGCGTAAGTGCTGCAACAGCACACCATGCCTCGCGGCTGAGCCAGCTAGAGCGCCACTGCGTGAACGCTTTTAGGGCGCGTTCGGGGTGGCCGAGATGGAAGGTCGAAGAGATCAGACCGCCCACGGCGAGGATGTAGGCGATTGCGAAAAATGCGAAGGCGGAAAAGCCGGTAACGCCCGGAATGCCGATGCCCAGCCAGACCAAAAGGCCAAAGCCAAGACCGGAAAAGACAGAGAAAAAGATAACGGAAGGTGCTGGATGCATCAGATTTTCTCCAGAGCTTTGTCGAGCCAACCGAGGAAGCCTTTTGGCTCTGTGATCACCGGCTCAAGGAAGGGGGCGAGCACGTCAAATTCCGGCCCAGAACTTGGTAGTGTGTCTTTGGGACGGGGGGGCAGATATTTATTGACGGGCTTGGTGCCTTGTTCCGGCATCAGATCAACACCACCGCGTTCCAGAACCAGTTGGCTGACGGCGCTGTCAGGATCGCCCAGATCGCCAAAGTGCCGCGCGCCAGCGGGGCAAGTCCGCACGCACGTTGGCTCACGGTCAATTTCGGGCAGGTTTTCGTTGTAGATGCGGTCAACGCAGAGGGTGCATTTTTTCATCACCTTCTCTTCGACGTCCATTTCCCGCGCGCCGTACGGGCAGGCCCATGCGCACAATCCACAGCCGATGCAGTCGCTTTCGTTCACCAGAACGATGCCATCCTCGACGCGCTTGTAGCTGGCGCCTGTAGGGCAGACCGTAACACAAGGCGCGTCCTCGCAGTGCAGGCAGGATTTGGGGAAGTGGATGAGTTGTGCGGCACCCTCTTTGGGTTGAACCTCGTAGGAATGGACGCGGTTCAGGAATGTGCCGGAGGGGTCCGC
>JAFMHE010000199.1 GCA_017854675.1 Paracoccaceae bacterium
TCCAGCGCGTCGGGGTTGGTGGCCAGAAAATTTGTCGGGCTCATCATGTCGATGATCTGACGGCTGAAATAGGCAAGGCGCTGTTTCTCGCGCGGCTCCATATCGCTGACGTCTTCGACGGCCTGCGCAAGCGCTTCGGCATTGATCAGGTATTGTTGCTTAACGAAGTTGAAGTAGGGGTGCGTTTCCCACAACGGGTTTGCAAAACGCCGGTCTTTTTCGGTACGGTCTTGGGGCGCCTCCAGCTTGCCCTTGGCCAAGGCCTGCTGTGCTTCCATGAAATGAGTGACGGTCTTGGTCCAGAAACTCATCTGGTGTTCCATCAGTTTCGCAGGATTCTGGAACGCCTCGGCCATGTAGGCTTGGGATGCTTTGGTGAACAACTCTTGATTCGGCGCATCCAACGCCTTCTGGTGCGTCTGACGGTTTGCCATAACGTGGCTTAACCGCTCTGTCAGAGCCTCAACTTTCTTGAGGTTTTCCGCCATCCGCGCCATCGCCGCAGGCCCTAAAGCCGCTTGATCTGTAGTATCAGTTGTCATCTTAAGCATTTGCTCCTATCTTCGCACCTGCAGCATACCGTCGCCCACTCGGGGGAGGAGCGAGGGAATGTCCACACTGGGACCAGCAAGGAGACCCCCATGCGCTATATGGCAACTTACGATTTTATGGAAACCATAAGAAACACAAATCAGTGGATGGGCGCATCTGCGCAGGCACTGGCATCCTACCCTGCTTTTGCAATGTTTCCAAACCCTGCGTTGAACTGGATGGCCGCTTGGGGCGAAGTGACGGAGCGCGCCTTTAGCCGCATGGTCATGAAACCGGATTGGAACATCCCGCCTTTCGTCGGATCCAACGGTCAGGACCGTCTGGTCAGCGAAGTGGTCGAAGTATCAAAAGATTTTGGCGATCTGCTGCATTTCAAAGTGCAAGGCCGCACCCAGCCAAAGCGCCGCGTTCTGCTGGTGGCACCGATGTCGGGCCATTATGCGACATTGCTGCGTTCAACCGTCATCAGCCTGCTGCCCGATTGTGATGTCTACATCACCGATTGGCACAACGCCCGCGACATCCCCGTCAGCGCGGGCAAATTCGACGTTGAGGATTATACCCTCTATCTTGTTGAATTTATGAAACACCTTGGGCCTAAAACCCATGTCATCGCCGTGTGCCAACCTGCACCGCTGACACTGGCTGCAACCGCCTATCTGGCCGAGGAAGACCCCTCGGCACAGCCCAGCACACTAACCCTGATCGGTGGTCCGATTGATCCGGATGCCGCCCCGACCGAGGTCACCGACTTTGGCCATTCCGTCACCATGGGTCAATTGCAGGAACTGATGATCCAGCGCGTCGGCTTTAAACACGCAGGCGTGGGCCGCAAGGTTTATCCCGGCCTTTTGCAGTTGTCGTCGTTCATTTCAATGAACAGTGAAACCCACACCGACGCGTTCAAAAACCAGATCACGCGCGTCGCCAAGGGCGAAGCGCATGAGCATGACAAACACAACAAGTTCTATGACGAATATCTTGCTGTGATGGACATGCCTGCGGAATTCTACCTGTCCACGGTCGACCGCATCTTTAAGAACGGTGAGATTGCAAAGAACGTCTTCACGGTCAAAGGCAAACGCGTCGATATCGGCAAGATCACCACTGTCGCGGTCAAAACCGTCGAAGGCAGCAAAGACGATATTTCGGCCCCCGGTCAGTGCATCGCAGCACTCGCGTTGTTGACCGGCCTGCCGGACGAGAAAAAGGCAAGCCATCTCGAAGAAGGTGCGGGCCATTTTGGTATCTTTGCGGGCAGAAGCTGGCGTGACAACATCCGGCCCCTCGTGCTCGACTTTATTGACGATCATGAGGAAGCAACACCTCCGGGTTACCGCAAAAAGAAAGCTGCGAATAACAACAAGGCGGCCTGATCATGGCCGCCCTGCCGTTTCGTTGTTCATGCGGGACAGTCGCGGGTGAGTTAAGCAACGCACCCGCGAAAGGCACACATCTGGTTTGTTATTGCGACAGTTGCCGTGCGGGGGCCAATTATTGTGGCGCCAGCATGGCGGCGGGCACGCCATTGCAACTTTATCTCACGCAGCCAGAGCATTTCAGGATCACACAAGGTCTGGATCAGCTTGCCCCTTTCCGGTTCAGCCCCCGTGCCATCACGCGCTGGCAAGCGCGCTGTTGCGGGGTGCAGATGTTTTCGACCCAAGCCGACCCCAAGTTGCCGATCATGTCGATCGTTGCCGAACGTTTGGCCAATGTGGGTGCGCTTGGCCCTTTGACTTGCAAGGCATTTGTCCCGACGTCAGGCGGCAAGTCGCGCCACGAAGGCAAATGGGCGCTGGCCCGTTCGGTCATTGCCGCGCTGCGGGCAAAACTGAATGGCAACTGGCGCAAGACGCAATTGTTTGACGTGACCACTTGCCAGCCGATTGCCGACGTTATCTTGGTTTCCAAAGACGACAAACGCGCGCTGCTCAGCTAAGATTATCTTAGAACCAAAGGCTGCCGCATCCAGTTTCGGATGGCGGCCGTTGTTTCGGCAGGTTGTTCTAGCGTTGGCAGATGGCCTGAATGTTCCAACACAACCAATTCTGCAAACGGGATCAGTTCCGCCATAAAAGTGTGGCGTTTGACAGGGCACAGCAGATCATGCGCCCCGCATAGAACCAACGCGGGGGTGCGGCATTTGCGCAAAATCGCCTGCTGGTCACGCCTGCGCTGCAACGCGCGGGATTGGCGAATGAAAACCTCCGGCCCCAAAGCTTCGGCCATGTCCATGACAAGCTCCAGCACGTCGGCGCGGTGTGGTCCGGGTGCCAGATAATTCGGCTTCATCTCGTCGCGCATCACCTCGAGCAACCTACCAGAGCGGACTTTGACGATCTGCGGTTCGCGGTTTGCAGCGACCACGGGGGATTCCGCCAGCGGGTTGGTATCCATCAGCGCGATGCGCGTAATCCGGTCAGGTGCGCGGCGCAACAATTCCATCGCGACAATGCCGCCCATGCTGAGCCCTGCCAGCGCGAAGCGTTTGGGCAATTGATCCAGTAGACCAGAGGCAATTTCCTCGATCCGCTCACCTTGGGTGACGGGCGCCACCATCACGGCCATCTCGGCAGAGAGTTCAGCAATCTGTGGCCCAAAAAGGCGCGCATCACACATCATGCCGGGCAGCAAAACCAAAGGTTCGTTCACGCGCCTACGCCTTTGTTAAAACACCACATCATGCCGCCTGCCCCTTGCCGCCCCCGTCTCTATAGCATGGCAATTTCAGGCTGCAACATAAGCCGCCGATGCCGGAGGGCGATGCCCGCGAAAGGGTGGAAAATCGGCATATCGCTGCTGCCGCATGGCGGGCGCCTCGTCCGGTTCGGCCCCCGCGCGCAGCAATAATCCGCGCGGCGCAATGTAGCTCGAAATCTCGCGCCGGGGTGTTGCGCGCCAGACCAGGTTCAGGGCGGCCAGCTTGGGAAAAAACCACATCTCTGAATAGGGTAAATGGTCATGGATCCACCACGCCAGATCGCGCCAATCGCGCCCTTGGGCGTATTGATCGGCAAACCACGGCACCACAATAGACGCGCCCGCTATGGCCTGTGCACCTGCGTCGCGGTCCCATATATGGCATTCCAGCGGATAGTCATTGCGCGCACAGTTCAGCTTGTTTTCGTTGCCATACCGGTTCAAATCCGGCGACCTATACCCCGACCGCACCGCGATCCGGCCAAAGGTTTCTTCCAGCGGGTCCATTAAGGTACGGCAAAACGCCTGCCCGTTTTCAAGCACCAGATCAGGGTTTTCGGGGATATTGGTGCGGCCATGAAACCCTGCAATCTCTGAATACATAAAATCCCGCATGAAGTAGTACCGCGACAAGCGTTGCCTGCCAAAGGTCTCAAGGCTCCACATGCTGGCGGGTTTGCGCATCAGCTATATCCGTTCCAGCGGAATGCACCGTCCGGGGCCAGCGGTGAGAACGGATTATGCGCAACCTCCCAGATGTGTCCTTCAGGGTCTGCGAAATATCCATGATGACCGCCCCAGAATACATCCTGTGCGGCGCGTAATATCCTGCCCCCCGCTGCGTCCGCCTTGGCCAGCAACGGGGCAACCTGCGCCTTGTCACGCACGTTATAGCCCAGCGTTGCGGCGCCACGTCCCAACAGATCAGGATCAATGCCGATATCTTCGGCCAGCTTTGCCAAGGGATAAAGGCCGAGGGTCTGCCCGATCAGATCATAGGCCACGACACCATCCGCCGTTTCAACCCTTTGCCAACCCAGCGCATCATAAAATGCCGCAAGCGCGTCAGGGTCGCGGGCACCAAGTGTGATTAGTGAAACACGTTGTTCCATTCTATTCCTTTAATATTAATTCAATGGCTTGCAGGTAAAACTTCATCCAACGCTTGAACAATCAGATCAAGGCAGGGTCCATCAGAAAACCGGTGATCCGCATCCTTGATCAACTGCAATCGCATATCCGGCCCGCTGGCATGATCCAACAACCGAACAGCCGTTTCGACGCTGACCGCCGTGTCCGCAGTGCCTTGCAAAAACCGGACCGGAAAGGGCAATTCCAAAGGCGTTCGCAGGACCAATCGCTTGCGACCATCTTCAATCATCCGTTTGGTGATGATATAGGGCTCCATGTAATCCGAGGGTAGTTCCACCTGCCCGACCTCTTCCAGTTGCGCCTTTTGCGCATCCGTAAAGGATGCCCAATAGCCGTCCTCGGTAAAGTCCGGCGCGGCTGCAATCGTCACCAGCCCCGCCATCCGCTCAGGGTGCGCGCGCGCCAACAACAGCGCCTGCCATCCGCCCATCGACGATCCAACAGGGACAATCGGGCCTTCGGTCAATCTGGCGACCGCCTCGGCCGCATCTTCGGCCCAATCACCAATGCATCCGTCGGTGAAGACGCCAGACGACTCACCATGGCCGGAATAGTCAAATCGCAGGAATGCGCGCCCTTCTTTGCGCGCCCAGTCTTCCAGATAGACCGCTTTGGTGCCCTGCATGTCGGATTTTAGACCGCCCAGAAACACCACCCAAGGGCCGCGTCCCTCGGTCCGGTGATAGGCCAGCTTGCGCCCTTGTTTTGTTGTCAAATATGCCGCTTTGCGCATGCCACTGCCCCCTCTTTTGGCAATCATGCGCGGGCGGCCAAGGATGCGCAAGTTGCAGATTTATTAAGTGACCATCTTGTCACGTGACTATCTAATCACCTATAAGACACCCATGGACGCAGTTTTCAAAGCTCTTGCCGATCCGGCCCGCCGCACTCTTTTGGACGCATTGCGCCAAAAAGACGGGCAGTCGCTGCAAGAGTTGACTGAATTGCTCGATATGACGCGGTTCGGCGTGATGAAGCACCTTGGCGTGCTAGAGGACGCGAACCTTGTCGTGACCCATAAAAAGGGGCGGTTCAAATACCATTATCTGAACGCCGTCCCCCTGCAACAGACCATAGATCGCTGGATTGAGCCGATGCGCTCAAAACCAGCGGCCCGAGCGGTACTCGACCTGAAAACAACTTTAGAGAGGACCAAACCCATGTCGAAGCCAGATTTCATGATGCAGACCTTCATCCGCTGCACCCAAGATGCGCTGTGGGATGCGCTTACCAATACCGAAAGCCTCGCGGCCTATCATTTCATGTGTAACCGTGTGGAGGGGGAAGCCGTTGAGGGTGGCGCGCTGACATGGGTGCTGCCTGATGACAGCAAGATGCTGACACAGCGCCCTATCAAAGTGACGCCAAAAACCCGGATCGACGCGAATTTTGAGCCACATTTCTTTGGCCCAGATGCACCTGCCTCGACCATGGCGTTTATCATCGAACCGCAAGGCGATGTCTGCAAGCTGACCATTGAACACTACGACATTCCCGCCGGACAAGAAGGCGTGTCCGAAGGCTGGGCGCGCCTTGCCTCATCGCTGAAATCATGGCTTGAGACCGGCACCCCCCTCAAGGCAGCGATGTAGGAGACGGATCAATGGCAACTTTTCCAACCGAACTGGGCATTTTGACCTGTCTTGCGCTTTTTGCCGCAACCCTCTGGGTGCCCTACATCGTCGGCGTCGTACGACAGCCCGAAGTGGAGGGCGCGCCGGATAACTTCCTGCGGCCCGGTGACATGAATGCGCTGCCCGCATGGGTCCACCGCGCGCACCGCGCACATCTGAACCTGCTAGAGCAATTTCTGCCGTTTGCGATACTGGTGTTGATTGTGGACCGCGTCGACGGGTTTAACGCGCTGACCTATTGGACCGCGATTGCGTTCTTCTGGATCAGAGTCGCGCATGCAGTGGGTATGATCAGCGGCAAGGCGCGAATGCCCCTGCGGCCGATCTTGTTTAACGCAGGCTGGCTGTGTTGCATGCTGATGGGCTATGCCGTCTTTGCCGCGCGGATGGCTTAACCGCTGACGTAAACCGACGTTTTGGGCCGGTAAAATACCTTTTGGTCATGCAGCCGGCCCAGCAATTCTTCGTTCGCATGCTGATCTTCTTCAATCACGCGGATCGATTCGATATCGGCAAGGTCCTCATCGCTCAAGGCACGGCGCATGCGGCATAATTCACGGCCACGCGCGCGCAGCGCTTCTTCGATCATATCAACGTCAGAAATGGAGAGTTTGAAATCGCGATTATAGGTTTGCATGCCTGTATCTCCTTCAGCGCAAAGCGTTTCCTATTGGAAACTCTATATCGTAATTAACCCCTTATCCGTCGCAGTCAAATAGATAGTTGTGCAAATAGAACCGATCCTGTTCAGTGAACGGGTCGGATTGATGTCCA
>JAFMHE010000200.1:0-2482 GCA_017854675.1 Paracoccaceae bacterium
GACGTGCGCAGAACATCCTGCCCCTGCCAGCCGGATTTGGGCAGACGGATGGACGGGCGCCCGCCACGTTTTGGGTCGCGGGTGGCGTCGGATTGCTCGGCCAGAACCGCCTCGATCAATGCCCATTCAGCTTTGGTATCCACGCCCTGCCCCGATCCCAGCACCTCGCGCAGGCGGTTTTCGGCACCATTGCGCAGCGCCGACGCAAGGCGCAAACCGTCCTTTTCGCGCAAGGATTCAGGAAAGTTCAACATGTCGCCCAGCTCTTCAAAAATCATCGCGAACGACCGGATTTTGCTGCGTTTGGCTTTGGAGGCAGAGGCGAACATCTGGTTCACCGCCTCTTCGGTGTTGTGGAACGCGCCCTGCTGCGCGGCGATCACGGCGATGCGGCCCCGCTCATAATGGCTAAGGTCCTGACGGATTTCGTTTTCCTCGACCATCGCGACGAATGCCCCGCCCATCTGGTCGGGATCGCGCAGGATCGCCTTGATCGTCGCGTGCGCGGGCATGCCAGTGCGGTTGTGCAGGTTTTGCTGCGCCAGCAGGCGGCGGTAGCCCGATATAAGGCCATAAGGCTGGGCGCTGCTTGGCTGGCTGTAGACCTCAATCGGAAGGCGCTGACCATGGATGCTGATCGAATGCTCCAACTCATCCAGCGCGTCCTTGTCCAGCGTCGTGCGGTCGCGGGGGATCGAGACAAGTTCGATGTCGGTGATGGGGATTTCAAGGATCACACGGCCTTGATCACTGGCATCCCGAAAGGCGGTTGCGTCGGCCTCATCGCGGGCCTGTGTGGCCCGTTCTTCGGCGGTCCCGGGCTGGTACGCGGCGGCGGCGTCTGCGGCGACTTGCGCAATAGGCGCAGCGCGTGAAGGGGCAGGGGTGTCGCGCGCGAATTCTTCCTCAAAGCGGTTGATATCCGCGGCGGTTGGCGCCTCGAGTTTACGACGTTTGGCCATTCTCAGCCTCCTCTTTCATCGCTTGTTGATCACGCCACCATGTGCCCAAAAGCACCTCTTTGACCTCGGCCCAAGTGCGGTCAAATGCCTCTCGACCGCGCACATAAGTATCACGGTTGAACTCGCGATAATCGGCCTCATAGATGCCGTTGACCTGTTCACCGGCCTGACCGACCATTGCGGTGACTTCTTGTCTGTAGGTGGTCATGAAATCACCAAAATAGGCTTGGATGACATTCGCCAGATCGGTCTGCTGGTTCGCGTCAAAGCGCGTGATGAGGGCGCGAACGGCGTCCCATTCGAATTTCATTTCCGGCAATCCATCGGCCCGACGCACGCGGTTTTCACCCTCTTCGATGCTGGCGAAGGTCGAATAGAGCATGTCGAAAAACCGTCCCGTTGAGTCAAATTCGAGGAACGATGCACCTAGGGGGACGAGCAGAATATCAGCGGCGGCCAGCGCGTTGATCGTGAGGTAGCCAAGGGCAGGGGGCGTGTCGATCAGGATGATGTCGTAATCGTCGAGAATCCCCTCGGACCCCAGCGCGTTTGTGAGGGCATCCCAGAGCGGCCATGAGCGGACCTGCATACGCCACACGGGGACCTGAAATTCGGCCCAGTAAAGGTTCAATTGCGCGCCAATGAGGTCGATATTGGGCCAGTGGGTTTCCTGAATAAGGTTTCGCGGCGAAACCTGCAGGCTCTCGGTTAGGGTTTCGTCAAAGGGGAGTTCGGTGGCACCGCGTGCGCGGCGCACAGTGTTTTCCGCCTGCAGATGTTTTGCGAAATCCTTGGCCATCAGGGGGAAGGCGGTTGACCATTCATCGGGTACGACGCCGCCCATGATGGAGGTGAGAGACCCTTGGCTGTCGAGGTCGATCACAAGGACACGGTAGCCGTCGAGAGCGGCGGACATGGCGAGATGGGCGCAGGTCGAGGTTTTGCCAACGCCGCCCTTGAAGTTCGCGACAGATATGACCTTGGCGGGGAGGCCCTTGGGGCGCCATGATTTGTATTGTTTGTTGGAGGCCCCTTCGGAAGCGAAATGTTCGCGCAAGACGAGGACTTCTTGCAAGGTGAACCATTTACTGCCTGCTTCGCCGGAGCCTTGAGGCAGGTCGGGATGTGATTTCAGAACGCGGCGCAGGTGGGCGGGGGCGACGTCGAGCTGGTAGCGGCAAACCTCCCATGTGGAGAATTTGCGCAGGCGTTTCTTGCCGTCAGGGGCATAGCCGCGCTTGGCCAGATCATCGCGGCCCTTGGTGGCGAAAGCGGCTGCTTTTGCGAATCGGGCGGTGTCGATAGGGTCTGAAAGACGCGCGGCGGCTTTCTCGGGGTCGATGTTGAAGTAGGGGGGTGTCGGGGCTTTGGATGTCATGTGTTTGATGCCATGTGCGCGAGATCAGGGGGTGTTCGTTGTTTTATCGCACATCTGATGCTGCAAGTGAATCATTAAGACCTCTTGAACCCAATCAAGAAGAAAAACACGACATATAGTGTAAGAGGTTTATGTATCTTTA
>JAFMHE010000200.1:2740-6812 GCA_017854675.1 Paracoccaceae bacterium
GGATGTATAGGGACCCGTGAGGTGCTTGAAAACGGGTGCCTTTTGACGCATGGTGGAAACAATAGACCGGATTCGAATCTGGCACCGAAAGCAGCAGACGGGCACAGCTATGGACATGGGTGAGACCAAGGGGCGATCTGCGGATATTCCCAAGGAACGGCTGACAGGCGCATTGCGGCGCGGGTCGGTGAAGAAACACGTGGCGGCGATCCATGTGTCGGGCAAACTGACGCTGTTGCAACGCAAGCTGAGCAATGTGTTGTTGCTGAACGCCTATGACACCCTGACGACCGGGCAGGTGCATTTGATTGATGCGCGGACCCTGTGCCTGATGATCGGGTATAATTCCAACGATATGGACACGCTCAAGGCATCCTTGCGCGGGCTGGCCGAGACGGTAGCCGAGTGGGATATGCTGGATGATCAGGGGCAGCAGGAGTGGGGGGTTTCGAGCCTCTTGAGCTATGCCAAGCTGAAGGGAGGCGTGTGCGAATATGCCTATTCGCCGGCGCTGGCCGCCAAGCTGAATGACCCCAAGGTGTTTGCGCTGATCAACCTTAATATCCAGCGGCGGTTTACCAGCGGTCATGCGCTGGCGCTTTATGAAAATTGTTACCGGTTCGTGCGGACGGGCAGCACCGGGTGGTGGTCGCTTGACCTGTTTCGGCGGCTGATGGGGGTCGAGGGGTCGGAGTATTACGGGATTTACAAGCATCTGAACGCGAAGATCATCAAGCCTGCGGTGGCAGAGGTGAACAAGACCTCGAACATTGTGGTGACGCCGGAAATCCGCAAGCGGGGCAGGGCGGTGACGGACATCCGGTTCAAGATTGCCGAGAACCCGCAGTTGGCGATTTTGGATCTGGATGACGGGGCAGGGGTGCGCAAATCGGATGTTTATGCGCGATTGGTGGCGTTGGGGGTCAGTGACCGGTTGGCGCGGCAATGGCTGGGCGCGCATGGCGAGGATCATGTGGCCGAAAAGCTGGCTTATGTAGGGGCGCGCAAAGGGGTGAGCAATCCGGTTGGCTATCTGGCGGCGGCGTTGCGCGATGATTTTGCGGGTGAGGAAAAGGCGCCGGTGGTGTCGTCCGAGCGGGCGAAGGTTCTGGCGAGGATCAGGGATCTGGTCGCGGCAAGGTCGCCAACGCAGCGGGATGCGGACAGGCGGTTGTTCATGTCGATGGTTGACGATGATGTCGCGCGGGATGATTTTGAGCGCCACGGATGGATGTCGGCGTTGAACACGGGCGCGATCAGGGCGTTTTGGGAAGAGATGTCGCCGGGGGCGTTTGAGGAAGGCTGACGGGGCAATGTTGGTTTAAGATCCAAAACACCAGCGTCAGCGCATTGAATGAATATTCAATTCTGTTCCCGTGAATAACAGTTGAGAGAAGCCATGCCGATGGCAAATGTTTTCTGAGGCGTTATTTTGAGGCGCGGGTACGAACAGGAACTGGAAGGCCAAAAACTATGACAGCCAAGCCGCTCCATTCTGGTCTCAAGGCAGCTTTGGAGTTTGGTCCGCTTATCGGGTTCGTCCTGGCATATCTGATTTACCGGAACGATGAATTTCTGATCGCGGGAACCGAATACACCGGTTTTGTTGTGGTCATCGCGGGGTTCATCCCGGTGTTCGTGATCGCGATTGGCGCGCTGTGGTATCTGACCGGCAAGGTCGCACGCATACAGCTTGCGACAGCCGTGATGGTCGCCCTGCTGGGAGGGCTTAGCGTTTGGCTGAATGACCCCAGAGTGTTCAAGATGAAACCGACAGCGATCTACTTGATGCTGGCCCTGATCCTTGGGATCGGCTTGCTGAGGGGGCAATCGTGGTTGAAGTACATCATGGAAGACACGATCCCCTTGAAACCAAAGGGTTGGATGATCCTGACGAAGCGCGTGACGGTCCTGTTTTTTCTGTCGGCAGGCGCCAATGAACTGGTCTGGCGCACACAATCCGAAGGGTTCTGGGTGTTTTTCGAAACCTTGGTGATGCCGGTTGTGATCTTTGTGTTCTTTATACTGCAAGCCGGGCTTTATGTGGAATATGGAACGCTGGGCGCATCGAAAAAGAAGCGCTGAGTGTCGCGTGGTACAGATGTCGGCGTCTTGATCGACGCTTGAAAGACGCTGCCGGTTTTCGACGTGCCCCGTGTCGCGGACAAGCTAGATCGGCTGCGTGTGACGTTCGACCCTTGTCTGAAAGACGGGGAGAAAGACATGCAGTATAGCGGTGCAGACCTGATTGATCTGGAAACATATCCGATCGATGTCGAGGGCCAGACGCGGGACCGGATATTGGCCGGCATCCGGGAGGATCTTGCCCGAGATGGTTGTGCGGTTCTCAAAGGGTTTCTATCGCCAGCGGGCATCGCTGCATTACGCAAAGAGGCGGACAATGTATCCCCCGGTGCATACCGGTCTTCTAACAGGACGAATGCCTATTTCACCCAAGACGACCCGAGCCTGCCAAGTGATGACCCGCGCCGCCAGTTCTTTGACCGCTCAAATGCGTTTATTCCTGCGGATAATTTCACCTCAGAGGGTCCGTTGCGCAGGGTTCATGATTTTGAGGGGTTTGACCGGTTCATTCAAGATTGCCTGCAGGAAGAGAAGTTCTATCGCTATGCGGACCCTTTGGCAGATGTGATTGTAAACATGGCCGATGAGGGCAACGGGTTTCCATGGCATTTCGACACCAATAATTTCACGGTAACACTTGCCATTCAGAATGCCGAAGAGGGTGGGGCGTTTGAATATGCGGCAGGCATTCGTGAGGGGAACGAGAACTTTGCCGAAGTGCAGCGCGTTCTGGAAGGCACCTCGGATAAGGTGACAGTTCTAGAGCTTGAGCCGGGGGATTTGCAGCTGTTTCGCGGGCGCTATTCGTTGCACCGGGTTGCGCCGCTCAAAGGGAGCCGCAGGCGCTATGTTGCGATTTTCTCTTACGTGGAAGAGGCGGGTATGGTGGGCAGCATGGAGCGGACCAAGCAGCTTTATGGACGCACGCTGCCCATTCACCAAGAGCGGGCAGGGCTGCGGGCGGACAATTACATCGACTAGGATCAGAACCTTAGCAAATGTCCGTGACAGATCTATGGACGCGGCCAACAGATTGCCGCTGCCGCAAGGGTCGGATTTTCAAAGGCGCGGGCGCGATTGCAAGGGACTTTCGAGGTTAAAACGCCTAACCTTGCTTTATTCCGTATAGACCCGACCGATAATCGGTTTCAGGCTGGGCGCGGAGCCAACAGGAGTGCCGATCATTAGCGATCTCATACAGCTTATCTATGTGTCGAAACCTTTTGGATATGACGGTCCGACGCTGGGTGCGATTTTGATTGATGCGCGCAGGTGTAATGCGCGGGACGGGATCACCGGGGCGCTTGTCTGTCGGCATGACGCTTATTTGCAGTTGCTTGAGGGGCCCGCCGAGAAGGTTCGGGCGACCTATCAGCGGATCATCCGGGATGACCGGCATGCGAATGTTGAGGAGTTGGTCAACCACGCGGTGACGGAGCGGATGTTCGGGGATTGGGCGATGCTACATGATCCCGAGACGTCGTGGGTCTGGTCGCGCGAAGAGATCGAGGATGGTGTGTTGGAGCGGGCCAGCCCGGCGGAGATTGTGGCGATGTTTGCGGGGCTTTCCGAGAAGGCGCGGGCCGAGGGGTAGGGCGGGGCTAACCCCGCCTTACCGATGTCAGTCTTTGAAGATCGCAAGGCCGAGCCATTCGGCGATGAGGGCGGGGGTTTCTTCGCCCTCGATCTCGATCGTCAGGATGTTGGTGCGCAGCATGTCGGTATCGCTGCGGGCCACCACGTCCTTGAGGGTAAAGCGGCCGCGCAGGCGGGACCCGGCGAGGACGGGTTTCAGGAACCGCAGTTTGTTCATGCCATAGTTTACGCCCATGACCTGTCCCGGCAGCATCGCAAAGCAGTCGTAGGCAAAGCGGCTGGCCAGTGACAGCGTCAGGAAACCGTGGGCGATGGCGCCACCAAAGGGGGTTTCCTTGGCGGCACGTTCGGGGTCCACGTGTATCCATTGTTCGTCGAAGGTCGTTTTGGC
>JAFMHE010000201.1 GCA_017854675.1 Paracoccaceae bacterium
CACCTGTCCAACGGGCTTTATGCCAATGCCGTCTTTGACAAACTGCTGCGCGGTTGGTCAACCAAGACCCCTTCTTGAATATCGTTAAGGATTAATCAGATGAACGCTATTACAAACCTCTCGATCAAAACCCTGACGCAGGCCAGTGACGCGGCAGCACGCGCGATCCCGCCGGTTTGGCCGCTGGCCTCTTCGGTCGCGGTGAACCCTTTTCTGGGGCAAACCGGCGAAACGCTGGCACAGGTCGGCGCAAGACTGGGCCGTGTTGGCGGTGTGCCTGTCACGATGCCGCGTGCGTGGTATATGTCGCGTCTCAAGGATGGCACGATTACAGATGCAGATATTGCCGCCGCACTTGAAGTGTACCCGAAGGGCGCGTTTGGGGGCGTGGCCGACATCAAGGCGCTTGCGGCTGTAACGGCCGCCACGCCAGATGCGCAGCCCACCATTGCCGACCTTGCGGCTCAAGTCTCTGGCATTGATTGGCCGGGCGTCATTTCGGACCGTTTTGGCAACTGGGCAGCCGGGTATTTCGACCAAGGTCAGGCACTGTGGGCTGCGCCGCGCAGGCGGGTTGCCTATGATGCATGGCGTCAACAGGCGACCCATGATCTGACGCCTGAAATTATCGGCCTCAAGGGGTTTGCCCAGTTTGTCAGTGACACGCCGGACACAACCGATGATGCCAAGGCACGTGCCGCAACGACACTTGGCCTGCCTCAGCAAGCGCTGGAGACCTACCTGCACCAGTTGCTATTTGGCTTGGGCGGATGGGCGCAGGTTGCGCGGTACACGTTGTGGCAGGCAGAACTGGCAGGTGGCAATGATCAGACCATCACTGATATGTTGACCATCCGGCTGCTCTGGGAAGAGGCGCTATGGCTCCAGTACCAAGATCAGATCGGGGACATGTGGGACGCCGTAAAGACCGCCCATGCAGCCCCTGTCACAGCAGATACTGACCAGACCGTTAATGCGATCCTGCAAGACGCATGGGAGCGGTCGGTGCAGCGCGATCTGGCAGATACCTTTGCCGCACCAACCCCTGTTGCGCCCACCCAACGCCCCGCCCTACAGGCTGCGTTCTGTATCGACGTGCGGTCAGAGGTTTACAGGCGGGCGCTGGAATCAGTTGACCCCGGCATCCAAACCCTTGGCTTTGCGGGATTCTTTGGTCTGACGGCATCGCACAAGGGATTTGCATCCGATGTGGATGAATTGCGGTTGCCGGTGCTGTTGAACCCCGGTGTGACCTCAACCTCGCAGGGTGATAATGTGCATGCCGACCAAAATGCCCGGTTCAAGGCCCGTGCGGCCCGTGCATGGGGCCGGTTCAAACTGGCGGCAGTATCGTCGTTTGCCTTTGTCGAGGCGATGGGTCCGGTTTATGCGGGCAAACTGGTACGCGATGCGCTGAACCTTGCGCCTAACGTGGCGCCGGCAGGCCCAATGCCCCGGTTGGAACCCGCACTGGACCTTGATGCGCAAACCGGCGCTGCCGAGACTATTTTGCGCGCCATGTCGCTTACCGATAACTTTGCGCGGCTTGTCGTGTTGGCGGGCCATGGGGGGAATGTCGTCAACAACCCTTTTGCCAGTGGCCTGCATTGCGGCGCTTGCGGCGGCTATTCCGGCGAGGTGAACGCGCGTTTGCTGGCGGGATTATTGAACGCTGCCGATGTGCGCAAGGCACTTGCGGGGCGCGGTATAATCGTGCCCGCCGACACGCTGTTTGTTGCCGCCTTGCACAACACCACGACAGACGTGATTACGCTTTATGCAAGCGACAGCCCCTCATCCGGGCACGGCGCAGATTTGAGACAGGCGCGGGCGTGGTTCAAGTCCGCCGGTAGCGTGACCCGGGGCGAGCGGGCTTTGCGGTTGCCGCGCGCAGCCGGTCAAGGCGACGTTACATTGCGCAGCCGGGACTGGGCCGAAACCCGCCCCGAATGGGCGCTGGCAGGTTGCAAGGCATTCATCGCCGCACCAAGGCAACGGACCGCCGGCAAAAGTCTGGAGGGACGCGCGTTTTTGCATGATTACAACTGGCACAACGACAAGAACTTTGGCGTGCTGGAACTGATCATGACCGCGCCTGTGGTCGTAGCAAGCTGGATCAGCCTGCAATATTATGGATCGACCGTGGCCCCGGATGCTTTTGGGGCGGGCAACAAGTTACTGCACAATGTCGTCGGTGGCATCGGCGTGGTTGAAGGAAACGGGGGCACCCTTCGCGCGGGCTTGCCGTGGCAATCGGTCCACGACGGCGAAAGCTATGCCCATGATCCGCTGCGGCTGTCGGTATGTATCGAGGCCCCGCGCGAGGCGATGACGGATATCCTCAAGCGGCATGACGGTGTGCGGGAATTGTTTGACAATGGCTGGCTGCACCTGTTCGCGCTGGACGAAAACGGCCATATGGCATGGCGCTATGCGGGGAACCTTGAATGGTCCGAAATGCCGCATGTTTCCGAGGCTACACCGGTGGTTCAACTGGCAAGTTGAACTGCCCAGAGTTTAGGTGGTGAAAGGAGGTGCCGGTCAATCGTTGGCAGGCACCTTTTCCCTTCAAACGATGTTCAAGACCATACCGCCATTGTTTCGCAACTCGGTTAGAGGGCGAATGTGCCCTGATCCCGTACAGATTAAACGTTCGACCACGGCACGCGGTATGCCGGTTTGCACGTTCAGCACGTGCAAGAGGTGAGAGTTTAGAACAAGGAAAGTGCTGCTTGATGCCGACTGTACAAGGCAACCAATTCAAAATAGCTTTCTCTGTATAAATTTTTCTACCTGAATTGATGTTTTGAATTTCAACGGCCGGAAAGAATGCGCGTTATGGTTTCGCAGCCCCCTCCGTCAGAGCAACCACAGACAGAAAAGCTGCGCACGCTTGAGGCGGAAGTTGCGATGTACCGCGCAGAGGCGGCCGCCGCATCCGAAATCCTGCGCACGATCAGCAGCACCAAAGGTGACGTTCAGCCGGTGTTTGACGCAATCCTGAAAAACGCTGCAACACTGTGCAGTGCGGATCAGGCCGCGCTTCAGCTTGTGAATGAAACCCGCACACATGTCAGCCTTATGGCTGATTGGGGGCACGACCGAACCGCGTGGCAGCCGGGACTTGAATTTTCGCTAGATGCGCCGCTTTCAGTTGTGACAACGATACGAGAGGCCAAGGTCGTTCACATTGCGGATTACGCACAGACAGACGCCTACAAGAACCGTGATCCGATTGCCGTATCGTTGGTTGAAACAGAAGGGGTTCGGACGCGATTAATCGTCCCGCTCTTGAAAGACGGCATTGCGATTGGTTGCATTTCCCTAAGCCGCCGCGAGGTTCGGTCTTTCGTTCCGTCGGAAATTCAACTGGTTGAGACGTTTGCCGCCCAAGCTGTCATTGCCATCGAAAACGTGCGCCAGTTTCAGGAAATCCAGAGCCGGTTTCAGCGGGAGGCGGCGACTTCTGATGTGCTCAAGGTCATCAGCCAGACACAAAACGACGAGGCGCCGGTGTTCCGGGCCATTCTTGAAAAGGCCCAAGCGCTCTGTAACGCGCCGATGGCCGGGCTTGTCCTTGGTGGACCACAAGACGGGGTGATGACGCTTCCCGCGCATATTGGCATTTCTCCCGAAGTGGTCGCCTTGTTCGATACCGGCCAGATGAAAGTCGATCCTGACCTGTCGTATTCCGCCAAATGTATCGTCGAAGGTAGGTTGATCGCGTTTGACGACATGGGGCAAAGCGATCTTTACAAGGCGGGCAGTCCCATCGTGGGCCCTATGGTGGACACATCGGGCATCCGTAGCGTGCTTTTTGTTCCCCTGATCAAGGACAGCGCCGCGATAGGTCTGATCACGCTGTTTCGGTATGACATCAACCCTTTCTCTCAAAACGAGATTTCGCTGGTGGAGACGTTTGCCGCGCAAGCTGTGATCGCCATCGAGAACGTGCGCCAGTTCCGCGAAGTGCAGACCCGGCTAGAGCGCGAGGGCGCGACCAAAGAGATTCTGTCAGTCATCAGCCAGAGCCGTGATGATGAAACCCCCGTTTTCCGCGCGATTCTGGACCGGGCGGAACGGCTGTGCCATGCGCAGGGCGGTGGGTTGCAACTGGTCAATGAGGCACGAACACATCTGCTGATGATGGGGTCAAAAGGTGAAGACCACGGATCCTTTCCAGTCGGTTTCACCTTTGACCTGACGGAGCCTTTAGGCATGTGCATTGCCGTCAACGAGGCGCGCGTTGTCCATACGGAGGATTTGAAAGACACCGATCTCTATCGTGCCGGGCATCCCGGACGGGTTGCCTTGGTCGATGTGGAAGGGTCGCGTACGCATTTGAACGTGCCGTTGCTCAAGAACGGTGTGGCTTTTGGCAACATCACCCTGAGCCGCAAGGAGGTGAAGCCGTTTTCAGCCGATGAAATCGCGCTGGTCGAATCCTTCGCCGCCCAAGCCGTGATTGCCCTAGAAAACGTGCGTCAGTTCCGTGCGCTTCAGGACACGCTGGAGCAGCAAGAGGCGACGTCAGAGGTGCTGAGGGTCATCAGCAGTGCGCAGTCCGATATTCAACCTGTATTTGACATGATTGCGCGCAGTGCGACCGAGTTGTGTGGCAGCCGGTTCTGCATGGTCTGGCGCTATGACGGCACTATGATGCACTATTGCGCGAGCTACGGCTTTACCGACGAATTCATCGAAGGCTACCGCGCAAATTGGCCCGCCGTACCGGGTGCGGGGTCGCTGACAAAAGCGGTCGTGGATGCACGTGATGTCGTGCGTATCACGGATGCATGTTCCGATGAGTACACGGACTACGCAACGGCGCGTGCGTTCGGCTTTCGCCAGATGATCGGTGTGCCGGTGATGCAGGGCAAATCGCTTTGGGGGACGATCATCATGGGCTGGCCGGATGGCGAAGCGCCCAGACAATCCGACATTGATCTGGCCCGGACATTTTCGGATCAGGCCAGCATCGCCATCGAAAACGCGCGGCTTTTCACTGAAACGCAGGAGGCGCTTGAGCAGCAAACCGCAACGGCAGAAGTCCTCAAGGTCATCAGCCAGTCTGCATTTGATTTGCCAACCGTCTTGCAAGCCTTGATCGAGGCAGCCGCAGAGCTTTGTGAAGCGTTGATCTGCATTTTGTTCAACAGGGTTGGCGATGAACTGCACCTAGGGGCAAATGTCGGTTGCACACCCGAAATGATCGACTTTCATACCCGCAATCCGCACAAATGTGACCGCACGAACATCGCGGGTCGCGTGGTGATGGATGGCAAGACGCAGCACGTGCATGACATTCACCTTGATCCTGATTTTGCCACGCCGCAATCGGTCGAACTGGGCGGATGGCGCTCCATCATTGCTGTCCCCTTGATCCGCGACGGTGAAGTCATCGCGGTGCTTGACCTTGCGCGCCCCACTGCTGATCCGTTCACCCCGCGCCAGATTGAGCTGGTCGAAACATTCGCGGATCAGGCCGTGATCGCCATCAACAACGCGCGCCTGTTTGAAGAAGTGCAACACCGCACCGCCGAAGTGACCGAAGCGCTGGAATACCAGACAGCGACGTCCGAAGTGCTCGACGTCATCTCTCGTTCGCCCAATGAAATCGAACCGGTGCTGGATGCCATTCTCGACGTGGCAGCCCGCTTGTGTAATCCGCAATACGCTTACGTCGCTCTGTTGAACCCGCAAGACGATCTCTATCACATCGTCACGACCCGTCATGTGGACCCTGAGTTTGAGGCGTTTCTACGTGACAACCCGATCCGGCGCGACCACGGCAGCAGTTCGGGGCGCGCCGCCATTCTGGCTGAGACTGTGTATATCGAGGACACCCAGGCAGACGATAGTTACAAGTGGAAGGAAGCAGCGCGCCGCGGCGGCTATCTGACGACGCTCGCCATCCCTTTGGTCAAAGAGGGTCAAGCACTTGGGGTAATCGCGCTAGCGGATGAGTGTCGGTCGGCCTATTCGCCTAAACAGATATCCTTGCTGGAAACTTTTGCATCGCAGGCCGTGATCGCCATTGGCAACGCCCGCCTGTTTGATGAGGTGCAGCAACGCACCGCAGAAGTGGAAGAAGCGCTGGTGCGAGAACAAGCCAGCGCAGAAATCCTGCAGGTCATTGCCGAAGCCACATCTGATCTGCAGCCAGTGTTCGATATGATTGTTCAAAAATCAGCGGAACTATGTGGTGCCAAATTCTGCGCGTTCGATCGCTTTGACGGTGATCTTTATCATTTCTGTGCACAATATGGTTTTCCGCCCGACACGCTTGACCAGTTGCTGTCTCACTATCCGTTTTCGGACGCCCCTGGTTTTCTCTCGCCGCGGGTTGTCAAGACGGCGGCCACCGTTCATATCGAAGATGTTCTGGAGGATGACTATTTCTCGCCTGAATTGGCGCAGAGGGTTGGCTTCAGGCGGTTGATGGGCGTTCCGGTCTCTGTCGGTGGTAAGGTGTGGGGGATCATCAATCTGGCCTGGCCTGACACGACCGCGCCACCACCCGCGCATGTCGAATTGATCCAGAGCTTTGCGCGCCAAGCCAGTATCGCCATTGAAAACGCGCGGCTATTGAGTGAAACCCAAGAACGCACCGCGGAAGTGACTGAAGCACTTGAGCAGCAAAAAGCCAGCGCGGAAATTCTCAGCGTAATCAGCCAGTCAGTTGAAGACACGCAGCCGGTGTTCGAGAAAATCCTCGAAAGCTGTAAGCATCTTTTTGGCGGTGAGGAACTCGACGTCCTCGTGATCGATGATCAGGGCTTATTGCACGTAGC
>JAFMHE010000202.1 GCA_017854675.1 Paracoccaceae bacterium
CCTAGAAGCCAGCCGCGCTGAGGCACAGCTTGCGGCCCTGACAACCTCCATCACCAATGTCAGCGCACAAATCGAAACCCAATCCAAAGAACTCGTGGAGCTGGAACAACTTCAGCGCGAGGTTGAGGCCAACCGCCTGCTCTATGAAGCGTTCCTGAGCCGTCTGAAAGAAACCAGCATCCAACAAGGCATACAACAGGCCGACAGCCGTATCTTGAGCAACGCCGTTGTGCCGGACGCCCCCTCCGCACCGCGCAAATCCAGAATCCTCGCCCTCTCGCTCATGCTCGGCCTGATGACAGGCGCCGGTGCCATCCTTGCCCGTGAGATCACCCAGAACACCTTCCGCGTCGCCGAAGACCTTGAGGCCAAGACCGGCTATTCCGTCATCGGTCAGATCCCTGCGATCCCCGCGCGCCGTCGCAAAAACGTGCTAAAATACCTCGTCGACAAACCCAATTCCGCCGCCGCCGAGGCGATCCGCAATCTGCGCACCTCAATGCTGCTGGCCAATCTCGACAATCCGCCCAAGGTGATCATGTCGACCTCCTCGATCCCCGGCGAGGGCAAAACCACACAGTCCATCGCATTAACGCAGAACCTCTCAGGCCTTGGCGCTAAGGTGCTTCTGTTGGAAGGCGACCTGCGCCGCCGTGTGTTCAGCCAATATTTCGACCGGCCCAATCAAAAAGGCTTCCTGTCGGTCCTCTCCGGCGAGGTGTCTCTTGAGGAGGCTATCGTACATGACAGCGAATTGAACGCAGACCTGCTCTTTGGCGAAAAATCCCCAATCAACGCCGCTGATCTGTTTTCCTCGTCGAAATTCTCTGACTTCATCAAGATGCTGCGCGATCATTACGACTACATCATCATCGACACGCCGCCTGTGCTGGCTGTCCCAGATGCCCGCGTGATTGGGCAATCAGTCGATGCGATTCTTTATACCGTGAAGTGGGACAGCACCTCGCACCGGCAGGTGCTGGACGGGTTGAAATCCTTCGAAAGCGTCAATCTCAAGGTCAGCGGCCTGGTTCTGAGCCAAATCGACAAGCGCGGAATGAAGCGCTATGGCTACGGTGACAGCTATGGCGCCTACCAAAGCTACTACGAGAGCTGATTTTTCAGGCAAACCCACACCAATTGTCCCTGCCTGAAGGGAATACCCGCTCGACGGCGCGGGTAGAGTACGTTACTTTATTTCTAAGTTTTATGTAACCCCGCGCATCTCTGCCCGACGCTCTGCGCATTAGGAGTACCCGATATGAAAAAGTTTCTTGCCCTGACTGCGGTTGCCGCAATGGCGCTACCGATGAGCGCCACAGCCGAACAGCGCATCGAAGTTGGCAAAACCTACATCTGTTCCGTGGAAGCCATCCGCAGCAATACCAGCATTTGTGCAA
The DNA here is from genome assembly GCA_017854675.1 of Paracoccaceae bacterium. Lineage (GTDB taxonomy): Bacteria > Pseudomonadota > Alphaproteobacteria > Rhodobacterales > Rhodobacteraceae > Sulfitobacter. Next base: position 1,401 of record JAFMHE010000202.1, read on the forward strand.
ATGTCACACTGCCAAGCCCAGCCAGCGACCTGTGCGTCCGCATCGAAACCGCTGACCGCTACGTCACATCCGATGTTGTGCTGAACGATCGCGGCGAAGGTGCCTGCTTAGTTCCTGCAAGCTATGGCACTGGCACTAGTGGTGCTACAACCACAACTGCGGGCCTTGGTGGTCTTGCAGGCGCAGGTCCGGCCATCGCGGTTCTCGTAAGTGTAGCGGCAATTGCAGCAGCCAGCGGCGGCGGCAACTCGAACGGCACCAACTAATTCCATCATTCCCCAAGCGGGATGATCCAAAGGCCGCACCTCCGGGTGCGGCCTTTTGCGTTTGTGGGTGAGAGGGGTGCCAATGATCTGCCTGAGGGCCCTTTTGACAAGATCAGGCAATTTTCAACGCGGGCGGTTGGAGGACTGGTGTGTGGAGAGGGTGTGCATTGGCATTTGTGTCACCAACGACGGCTTTGAGAAACGCTGCGTTTAGCCTAGGCTCGTCTGCGACAAATAGTTGGAGGGTGTTGTGCTAGAGATTGATGAACAGATCGGGTCTATTGAGCGCCTAAGAGAACTCCTGCCAACCGAGGGTTTTACGAACACTTTCCTCAAGGTACGTGACCGTCTGAACGATGTGGCTCAGAAATTTATCGAGCATGCGCCATTTGTTGTCGTCGCAACCAAAGCATCCGAGGGTTTGATCGATGTTTCACCCAAAGGTGATCCCGCGGGATTTGTTGAAGTCTATGACGATAAAACGCTAATCATCCCGGACAGGCTCGGCAATCATCGGGTCGATGGCTTTCATAACCTTTTGGAAGACCCCAACGTGGCGCTGCTATTCATTGTGCCAGGCCATGGAGACACACTGCGCATTGCAGGCAAGGCCCGTATCGTTCGGGACGCGGCAATCAGCAAGCGGCATGCGATCAACGGAAAAGAGCCGTTGCTGGCGCTCGTGATTGATGTGGAAGAAGCCTTTATGCACTGCTCCAAGTCCTTCATCCGCTCTCGTTTGTGGCATCCCGATCATTGGCCAGAGCGGAAGTCGGCTCCGACCCTTGCAGAGTGGGTGATTGCCACGGTTGATAGAGAGCAGACGCTTGACGAAGTGCAAGAAGACCACACTGCTGATGAAGGCGCTCGTCTTTATTGAGAATGCTCAAAACTACCGTTCAAGCGACCTTCGGCAGTTACAATTTAGGCGCCCAGCAGACTTCGACCACAGCCCCCTACCCTTCCGCCTTGGCCCGCATCTTCACGAACCCCAAAAACGCCCCCTCGACCGACCGCAGCCTTGGCCGCCCGGACGCCGCCCAATAGGACCGCCAGTCCGCCTCAAGCGCATAGACGTCCCAACCAGGCATCAGCGCGCGCGCGCGATCATAGGCCGCCTCTGACAGCGCCCCTGCCTCCGGTCCCTCGAGAATGCTGCGCTGCTCGAACCGGATCATATCGCCCTCTTCTTCAACCATGGCGTAATCCGGCAAATGGTCCGCCGCGATCATCTCGCGCAGCATCGCACGAAACACACGGCGCGGTGAGGCAGACCCAGATTTCTTCAACAGCACCTCCACCGACACGCGCCAAGACCGTTGCCGCCCACAATGCTTGCGCGCCAACTCGTACACCCGCCGCTCCAGCGGTTTGCGCAGACGGAAATAATCCCGGCTCAGCGTCAGCACAGACTTCGACAACACCGCCCGGTAGAGCCATTCGGACAACGTCACCGAGACGCTCATCATCCGCCCCCCGCGTGCATGCCGCACGATCTCCCAACTCTCGATCAAGCCGAACCCGCTGGTTACCTCCCGCTCGCCCGTCGCAATATTCGTGGTGATCCTCGTCCCTGCCAACCGCTCAAACGCCAGCTTCAACCGCGCGTAAGCATCGCCGCTCGTCTCGCGGTTTGTGGCCACCAACAGGTCATGCGCCTTCAGCGTCAGGGTGCGGCTGACCTCCCGCCCCGCATTCAACCCCGCCATCAACTGCGAAATGCAAAAGATCAAAATATCCTTGTCGTGGATCGTAGCTAACCCGCGCATCGACGGCACCACCGTGATCTCCGCCTCGTTATGCGCGTAATTCAGGATGCGCCTGTCGGGACGCGTCGAGAGCGTGAAAAGCGGATGCTCCATAGACGCCAGATCACCTTTCGGCATCGCGTCAAAAATATCGCAGAGAAAAAAATCCCGCGTAGGATACCTGTCAGGGAGCAAGCCCCCCTTCGCTACGTCAGCCATATGCCTGCCTCGCCGGTTGCCCGGCTTTTGGGGCATCTGCATGCCCATATACTGCTCGCGTTCCCGTTGTCGGGAATCGTGGTTTTAGTGACACCTACGCTACCGCCTGTGGATAAGTCAGTCCAGTAATCTCATCGGGGGATCAGAGTCGCTTTGTCGGGGGATCAGAGTCACCTTAGCGGGGTTTCAGAGTCGGGCAGCTTTAAAAAAACCTAAGATCAGCAAATAGAACCAATAGCTTAGAAAATGACGACAGTTTCTTAACTTTAATATAACACATAATAACAACGGGAATATTTCTGTAGCGCATGGACACAAGCCACAGTACCCTCATGAAAACCCCTGCATTTGCTAAGAAAAAGCAGGAATGAGAGGTTTTTCCTTCCACATGCCGCGTTTGCTGTTACATTAGCCAAAACATCGCACATCAAGGCGCAGTGATAGGCATGGCAGAGCTTCCTCCGTATTTCAACATCGACCCCGATCAGGCGCTAGCCGAACTGGGCCAAGCTGGCTCCACTGCCGCGTTCGAGGAAATCGCCTCCGCCTGCGGACGGGGCCGCGATGATCTGGCCGCCCGTGGCATGAACGAGGCAGGCGCGAAACAACTGCGTCTTTTCTCCACTTGGGAGATCACCAAGTACCTGATCCCCGTCGCTGCAGCCCACTTTCGCCGTGTCCTCAAATCCAACCCTGACCTGCCCCAAGGTAAATCCGAGACCGAAGGGGGCGCCAAATGGTTCACCCACGAGGAAGTCCTGCGGCTGCGGAGCCACTTCTCTGATGAAGGCTCCAAGTCCAAAGAGTACCGCCCCTACCGCCCCAAAGGCCAACCCGCAAAAATCGTCGCCGTGGCAAACTTCAAGGGTGGCGTGGGCAAGACCTCCACCGCCGCGCATCTGGCCATGTCCGCCGCCCTGGACGGCTACCGCGTCCTTGTCGTTGATCTGGACAGCCAAGGCTCCATGACTTCCATCTTCGGCGGCAAGGTTGAGGATGAATGGCAAACCGTCTTTCCCCTGATCGCGCGCCACTACGCCGAAGCCGCTCAAGCCGAAAACCACATCCGCATCTCGCGCGGTGAGCCGCCCATCGCCATCGACGACACCCTTGCCGAAGCCCTCAAAATCTCCGCCCCAGACCTCATTCAGAAAACCCACTGGTCCAACATCGATCTGATCGGTGCGCAGCTGAACCTCTACTGGGCCGAATTCCAAATCCCTGTCTGGCGCATGGCCGCTCGGGGCTGGAAACTCTGGGACGCCCTCACCGACCGGTTCGAGGCCGATGGCATCCTCGATGACTATGACATCATCTTCGTCGATACGCCCCCTGCCCTCGGCTATCTCACCATCAACGGTCTGGCCGCTGCGAACATCCTGCTGGTCCCCTTGGGGGCGTCCTTCCTAGAATTTGATTCAACAGGCCGCTTCTTCGACATGCTCTCCTCCACCTTCCGCTCCATCGAAGATTCCGAAAACATGGCTGCCCGCGCATTGGGCCGCGACAGCATGGGTTTTGAATGGGACGCTGTTCGCGCCGTCATCACCCGCTACGACGGCGCACAGCAGGCCGAAATGGCCGCCCTCATGCAAGCCTACCTTGGTCCCACTCTGTCGCCCCACCGCCAAGACTTCACCGCGCTGATCGGCCAAGCCGGCGAGTCCGTAAATGGGATCTACGAGGCTGACTACCGTGACTTCAACCGCGAGACCTATGCGCGCGGTCGCCAGACCTTTGACGAAACCTATGCCGCCTTCAAACGCCTGCTGATCGGCGCATGGCGGCGCGATGAAAAAGGGCTGGGTTAACGCCCTGCCCGCGCAGGTAGGAACCGGTTAGCCAAACCGCCCCACCCTCGCGCCCCAAAGAAGGAGAGATCCCATGGCCAAACGCAAACGCCTCACGCCCCCTGCCCCGCAAGACGTCGGGCGCGCGCCGGAAACCAAGGGCATGTTCATGGACGCCCCCGAAGGATTGGTCCCGCAACCCGTGCGCAGCCGCCTTGCCGGCAAATCCGCCCCCATTGCCGATATGGCCGGCGCCTCTGCCGCGACCGCAGCACTTGAAGAGGTCTCGACCGAGCTGGCCAATGCCCGGACCGAAGGCCGTCTCGTTGCGAAACTTCCCCTCAGCGCCATCGACGGCAGCCACCTGATGCGCGACCGCATCCTGATCGACAGCGACGACATGATGACGCTGATGACCTCCATCCGGTCGCGCGGTCAGCAAACCCCGATTGAGGTGCTGGAAACCTCCCCCGGACACTACGGCCTGATCTCTGGCTGGCGGCGTCTGTCTGCCATGCGCCAGTTGCACGACATGACTGATGGCCAACGATTCACCCACATCCTCGCCTTCATCCGCACGCCCACCAGCGCGCAGGAAGCCTATCTCTCGATGGTCGAGGAAAACGAGGTCCGCGTCGGTCTTAGCTATTACGAGCGCGCCCAGATCGTTGTGCGCACGGTACAAGCTGGCGTCTATCCCAATGCCAAACGCGCCTTACAGACCCTGTTTTCTAACGCCAGCCGTGCCAAACGCTCCAAGATCAAATCCTTCATCCCCATCGTCGAAGCCCTCGGTGGCGTCCTGCAATACCCCGCCGCAATCTCCGAACGTGTGGGGCTGGAATTGTCCCAGAGGTTGGAGGATGAAGACTTCGCCGCCCACCTGCGTAAAGAGGTAAACGCGGCTGATATACAGTCTCTAGAGGCCGAACAGAGCCTGATATCTGCCGCCCTCGCCCCTGAGAAACCCAAACCTTCCGCCAAGCCGGCAACCGCACCCGAGGCCCTCGCCCCCGACCTGCAAATGACGCTCACCAACCAAACCCTGAAACTCACCGGTGCGGGGGTGACGCCCGCCCTCGCCGACCGTATCCGCGCCCTGCTCAAATCCCCCTAAATGTTTCGCGCGCGAAACATTTGAACCCGCCGACCTCTGTGACGCGCCGCGGGTTTTCTGTATTCTATCAAGCAGTGACGCCCCGCAATATTGGCCCAAGCCCGATCTTTATAGTGGCCGTCGACAAGGGCGGCAGTGCGGACAGTAGCACCCAAGCGACATTGACCTTTGGTGTCATTGGCGGTGATTGTTATCCGTCGACCCGTGAAACCGGTCACAGCATTTGAAAAATAGGAGATGGTCA
>JAFMHE010000203.1 GCA_017854675.1 Paracoccaceae bacterium
TCATGGCGCTCGCAGCCCGCCTCGCCGTATTGGAGCGCGCATGAGCAAGATAGACGAAGCCGCTACATTCATTCCCGTGCGCATCGCTGTGCTGACTGTGTCAGACACCCGCGACCTCAGCGACGACCGTTCCGGCGACACGCTGGTGGCGCGGATTGAGGGCGCTGGCCATATGGTTGCCACACGGCATATCCTGCCCGATGAACGTAATCTGATCGCGGATCAGTTGCGTGCATGGTGTGCGGATGACGCCATCGACGTGGTGATCAGCACAGGTGGCACCGGCCTGACAGGCCGCGACGTGACGGTCGAAGCCCACCGCGATGTCTATGAAAAAGAGATCGACGCATTCGGCACGGTTTTCACCATCGTCTCCATGCAAAAAATCGGCACCTCAGCAGTACAAAGCCGCGCCACAGGCGGCGTCGCCAACGGCACCTATCTCTTTGCGCTGCCCGGATCACCGGGGGCCTGCAAGGATGCGTGGGATGAAATTTTGGTCAAACAACTCGACTACCGTCACCGGCCCTGCAATTTTGTCGAGATCATGCCACGGCTGGATGAACACCATCGCCGGAAATAAATGGTGCCGAAAATAAATACTGTGAGAAATCGTAAAAATCTGCGACGGAAGATGGCGCAACCCACGTATCACTTACGTGATTTGTCATTTGGTGCTGCGCGCCTAACTTACCTAACACCTGCAAACGGTGTCTTTTGATCGGATATACATGCGTTTTCTACGTCAAAGTATGATCGGCCTGTTCCTTGCGGCCCTCACGATGGGTCTGTTGGCCTATGCGGTCACCTTGATCGGTGGCGCTGTGCGCGAGCGGATGGCGGATGACGCACCAGCCCCACCCGCGCGCGAACGTGTTTTTGCCGTCAACGTACAAGAGGCCCGCGCCGAAACGATCACCCCCGTTCTGCAAAGCTTTGGAGAACTGCAAAGCCGCAGTTTGCTGGAACTGCGTGCGGCAGGTGGCGGTCGCGTGATTGAGCTGGCTCCCGGTTTCGAGGATGGGGGCGCAGTCATCAAAGGACAGGTTCTGGTCCGGCTCGACCCGGCTGATGCGCAATCGGCTGTTGATCGTGCACAAAGTGATCTGTTGGATGCACGTGCCGAAGGGCGTGATGCCGCGCGCAATCTTGATCTGGCCCGCGATGAACTGAGCGCCGCACAAGATCAAGCTGATCTGCGCGAACGCGCCTTCATGCGCCAAAAAGACCTTGCCGAGCGCGGCGTTGGCACCGCGACCGCCACCGAAACAGCAGAGCTTGCCGCATCCGCCGCACGGCAGGCGGTGCTATCGCGCAGGCAGGCCGCTGCCCAAGCAGAGACGCGCGTCGATCAGGCCGCAACCCGTCTGTCGCGCGCAGAAATTGCACTGGCAGAGGCCCAGCGCCGGTTGGATGATACCACATTGACCGCACCGTTTGATGGCACGCTGACAGCGACAAACGTCGTGGTGGGACGTTTGGTGACGGCAAACGAACGGCTGGCCGAATTGATTGACCCCAACGATCTGGAGGTCTCTTTCCGTCTCTCCACGTCACAATACGCGCGGCTTCTGGATGCGGATGGCGCGCTGATAAAGGCTGATGTGACCGCAACGCTGGACGTCTCAGGCGTTGATCTGTTGGCGCGCGGCAAAATCACACGCGCCAGTGCCGCCGCAGGGGCAGGGGCCACAGGACGGTTAATCTTCGCGGCTATGCCCGATGCCGGTGGCTTTAAAACCGGCGATTTCGTGACCGTATCGGTGCAGGAACCGCCTTTGGAAAATGTCGTGCGCCTGCCCTCATCTGCTGTCGATGCAGCGGGCGAGGTGCTGCTTTTGGCCGATGAAAACCGGCTAGAGGCCGCTTCAGTCACCATTCTGCGCAGGCAGGGCGATCATGTGCTGGTACGTGGCCCGATTGTGGGCCGCCAAGTTGTCGAGGAACGCTCGCCCTTGCTGGGTGCAGGCATATCGGTCAAACCGCTCAGCCGTGATGGGTCCGTTCCCGAGCCACCGCAGATGCTGGAGCTTACCGAGGAACGCCGCGCCAAACTGATCGCCTTTATCGAAGGTAACAAGCGCATGCCCGAAGACGCCAAGGCCCGCGTGCTGGCCCGTCTGGCAGAACCTATGGTGCCTGCACAAATGGTTGAACGGATCGAAGGTCGCATAGGGGGCTAGATATGGTGCGTCAGATATCAGGCCGGACAAGTGGCATCCTATCGTATTTTGTGCGCCACCGGACGGCGGCCAACCTGTTGTTGGTCGTCTTGTTGGTCGCAGGATTTGCTGCCGCTCCGAACATGCGTGCGCAGTTTTTCCCCGATGTGATCGTCGATAATGTGACCGTCACGACGACGTGGGTCGGCGCAGGTGCCGAAGACGTCGACACAGCGATTGTTCAAGTGTTGGAGCCTGTTCTGCTGTCTGTCGAAGGCGTCGAGAGCTCGCAGAGCACCTCGCGCGAAGGGCGCGCCTTTATCACGCTCGACTTTGATCCCGGTTGGGACATGGCGCGTGCCGCCACGGATGTTCAGACTGCGGTGGATGCCGTGACATCTCTGCCCGAAGAAGCAGAGGAACCGACCGTGCGGCGCGGCGCGTGGCGTGACCGTGTGACAGATGTCGTGATCACCGGCCCGATTGCGCCCGCCCAATTGGGCCGTTTCGCCGATGAACTGGTCACGCGCCTGTTTGCTGTCGGGGTTACACGCACCACCATCGAAGGGGTTGCTGCCCCGCAAACCATGGTGATTGTGCCGTCCTCCAAACTGATCGCTTTTGATGTCAGCATGGCGCAGATCGCCGCCGCCATCGCCGAAGAGGTGGACGCAGACCCCGCCGGTGACGTGTCCGGTGCCAACGCCCGCGTTCGCACCGGCACAGCCAAACGCAGCGCGCAGGAAATATCCGGCATCGTGCTGCGCTCTAACCCTGACGGCTCAAAACTGACCATCGGGGACATCGCAACCGTGTCAGAGGAAGGTGTCGACCGGGAGCGCAGCTTTTTTGTTGGTGCGAACCCTGCCATGTCGATCCGCGTGGACCGGTCCGATCAGGGTGACGCCATCGGCATTCAGCATCAGGTCGAAGAGGTCGCCGCGCAATTGCAGGCCAGCCTGCCCTCTGACGTGACGATTGAATTGATCCGCACCCGCGCTGCTGCCATCACTGGTCGCCTTGACCTGTTGATCGACAACGGTCTGGTGGGTCTCGGGCTTGTCGTCGCGTTGCTGTTTTTGTTCCTGAATGCCCGCACTGCCTTTTGGGTTGCGGCAGGTATCCCTGTGGCGATGGGGGCCGCGATTGCGCTGATGTATGCGGGCGGGATCACGATCAACATGATTTCGCTCTTTGGCTTGATCATCACTCTGGGCATTGTCGTGGATGACGCGATTGTGGTTGGCGAACACGCCGATCACAGATTCCGCACGCTGGGCGAAAGCCCGATGCAAGCCGCTGAAAATGCCGCCCGGCGTATGGCGATGCCGGTATTTGCCGCGACGCTGACCACCGTCATCGCGTTTTTCGGCCTCGTCGCGGTCGGCGGTCGTTTTGGGGATCTGATCCGCGATATTCCGTTTACGGTGATCGCTGTTTTGGTCGCATCACTGGTCGAATGCTTCCTGATCCTGCCCAACCACATGGCCCACGCGATGAAGGCCGCGGCCAAGGAACACTGGTACGATCTGCCCAGCCGCGTGGTGAACACCGGTTTCGTCTGGGTCCGCGAGACGCTGTTCCGCCCCTTTATGGCGGGCGTTATTGCGGCCCGCTATGTGGTGTTGGCCGGTGTGACTGTTGTGTTGGCCAGCCAGATTGCGCTGTTCATCAATGGCGATGTGCAATGGCGGTTCTTCAACGCGCCTGAACGCGGTTCTGTCAGCGGTAACTTTGCCATGGTCGAGGGGGCGACGCGCGCCGATACCCTTGAGATGATGCGCGAAATGCAACGCGCCACCGAAGAGCTGGGCCGCGAATATGCCGACGCCCATGGTGGGGTGAACCCGCTTGATTATGTGATGGCGCAAATCGGCGGCAATGGCGGGCGCGGGCTGGCTGGCGCTGACAGCAAGGACGCCGATCTGCTGGGTGGCATTTCCATCGAACTGATTGATGCGGACCTGCGCCCCTATTCCAGTTTCGCATTTGTGGCCGCGCTGCAGGACAAGGTCGTCAACCACCCTCTTGTCGAAACGGTCAGCTTTCGCGGCTGGCGGTCTGGCCCCGGTGGTGACGCGATGGATGTCCAGTTTTATGGCGCCAGCACTGATACGCTCAAAGCCGCGTCAGAGGATTTGAAAACCGCGCTGCTGCAATTCCCTGAGGTAAGCGCGGTAGAGGACAACCTTGCGTACGACAAAGAAGAGTTGATCCTTGATCTGACCCCGCAAGGTCAGGCGCTCGGCTTTACCATCGACACGCTGGGGCGGGCATTGCGCAACCTTCTGGGTGGGATCGAGGCGGCGACTTATCCCGATGGCCCGCGCTCTGCGACCATCCGGGTTGAACTGCCCGAAGGGGAGCTAACGGCGGATTTTCTCGACCGCACCCAGATGCGCACGCCCGAGGGGCTTTATGTTCCGCTTGGTGATATCGTAAGTGTTGAGCGGCGTACCGGCTTTTCCACTGTGCGGCGTGAAAACGGCATCCGGCTGATTTCCGTCACCGGCGATATCTCCGAAGATGATCCCGTCCGCGCGACCGAGATTGGCACCGCATTACAAGAACAGATCCTGCCGACAATCGCGTCCGAGCGACAGGTAGAGTTCATCATTGCAGGCCTCAGCGAACAGGAAGACCAGTTCCTGAACGATGCGCTAACCGGGTTGATCTTGTGCCTGACGGGTATCTTTCTGGTGCTGGCGTGGATTTTCGGATCATGGACGCGGCCGATCGTGGTGATGGCAATCATTCCTTTCGGGCTGGTCGGGACGATCTATGGCCATGCCGCGTGGGATGTGCCGCTTAGCATGTTTACCGTTGTCGGATTGCTGGGAATGACGGGCATCATCATCAACGATTCTATCGTTTTGGTGACGACCATCGACGAATACGCTGAAACGCGCGGCCTGATCCCGTCAATCATTGATGGGGCTGCCGACCGGTTGCGGCCCGTCATGCTGACAACGATGACGACTGTTCTGGGCATGTCGCCGCTGCTTTATGAACAAAGCCAGCAGGCGCAGTTCCTCAAGCCCACGGTGATCACATTGGTCTACGGGTTGGGCTTTGGCATGATCCTTGTGCTGCTTGTTGTGCCTGCGCTGATCGCGGCACAGCATGATGTGGCCCGCCAGATCGCCGCGATGCGCCGCGCGACCCGCGCGCCGGTCACGGGCTTGCGTCTGGGCCTGCTTGCGCTGTGGGCTGTTGTGCTGGCGTGGGGCGCGTTCACCTTGGGCGTGGCAGCGTGGCAGGGCGCTTTGCACCCTATGCTGATCGGTGCCTTGCCGATGCTAGGCGACATGTCAGCGATGATTGCCGCATTGTTGATGTTTGTTGGTGGTGCCGCACTCGTTGCGCTGGTGGGCTATATCATCGGGGCGCTGGCGTTTGTGATGCGCCGCAACCGGCCAGCCGCCTAACCGGGCGCACAGCCGTTGATTTCAACGGCAGTGCTGCCGCTGATCACGGTGATCTTCACCCGTGATCTGTCAATCGCAATGGCACCACCAGCGTTTGCGATCATATCACCTGTCGCTGTCAATTGCGCGCCATTGCGCGACACATCTGTCTCGCTCATCCAGATGTTGGGCTGGCCCGGTTCAATCACCACAACCTCGCCCCCGCCCAATGATGGCAACGACAGCTTCGCGGTAATCTCGAGCCCGTCTGCATTGGGACGCAACGCGCAGGTTGCACTGCGCACACCGCCCTCTTTAGCGGTGTAAGCGCGCGCAGCCAATGCCGCTGCGATCTTGGGTGTCACATTGGTGCTGTTGTCCGCAATCGTCGCGGTCAGTTTCATGCGGTGCGGGATGCAAATATCGCTGCACACGCCAATGTCCAAGGTGGTGTTTAACTTGATCGGGTCGCCCGCCTGACGGGGCGCAAGGGTGATTGGCAGCACCAGTTCATCCTTGTAGCCAATGGTGACCACGCCGCCCTCGCGGTATACCTTGGGCGCGGGCCAGGTGATGCCGACACTGCCCAGATTGCGCGACCGTGACCAGTCAAATTGTGGTGGAATGCCCGCGTCACCGGGGCTGCGCCAATAGGTTTTCCACCCCGGTGCCAACACCAGCCGGATAGCCGCCATGCGCGTACCATCGGCCTGCTGCCACCCGTGCAGGATTTCGCCGCTAACCGGCATGTCAAAACGGTCCTGCGCGGCAAGGGGCAAGGCGCTGGCGGCAAAAATCGAAAGGGCAGACAGAATGCGTGTGATCATCCCCCCTAGATGCGCCATCGTGCGCGCACTGCCAAGTCACGTTTGGGTCAGCCATGTTTCGCGTGCTGCGCCCACAGCGCTTGTCAGCCCCATCGCGCCTGTGCCATTTTCACCGTGAGCCATGCAAAGGACACTGTCACACCATGCCCCATGACACGCTTGATCTGACTGGAAAACTGCTAATCGCGATGCCCGGCATGAGCGATCCGCGCTTTGCCGGTGCGGTGATTTTCATCGCGGCGCATTCCGCCGAAGGGGCGATGGGGTTGATCGTAAACAAGCCCGCCGAAGGTGTGGCGCTTACGGACGTGCACCGGGGTGGTCCGGTCGAAATGGAGCGCGGCTTTGTCCTGCATTCTGAC
>JAFMHE010000204.1 GCA_017854675.1 Paracoccaceae bacterium
CATGGTTTTCCATCACCCTCGCGGCGATTGGCAGTCCCAGACCGCTGCCGGGGCCACCGCCCGCTTGGCTGAACCGGCTTATCGCCTCAATGTGTCTGTCTGCCGGAATGCCGACACCATCATCTGTGACCGTCAGGATCGCGGATTGCTGAGCGACCGACAGATGCACAGTTATCGTTGCGGCCTGTGGGCCGCCGTGGATGACGGTGTTGGTCAACAGGTTCAGTACTGCCTCGTGCAGCATCGTGGCGTCACCCCAAATGGTGACGTCGCGGGTGGGTAATTCAAGGCGCAGATCAATCGCTTGATCAGGGTTTTGTGCCTCAAATACTGCGGCGACTTCTTGCACTAAGGCTTTTAGGTTAACGGGCAGCCCTTGCCGCAGGATGTCTGTTCCGCTTGCCCGTTCAAACGACAGCAGTTTGTTTGTCAGATCGCTGGCCTCTCGGGCGGCGTGAACCAAAGCGGCGCTGCGTTCTTTTGCAGCTTTTGCAGTTGGTGCGCTCTGAACGGCCTCGGCCAACGCCAGAATGCTAGCGACCGGGTTTCTGAGCTGATGTGCGGCGTTTGAGATAAATTCGTCCTTGGAACTGATCCGGCGTGATACGCGGTCCAGTAGCAGGTTTAGGGTCGAGACCAGCCCGCGTGCCTCAACCGGAACAGCGCGCCTGATCGGTTCCAATTCGCTGGGTGTCCGTTTGGCAATGGCCTGTTCCAGATCCAACAGCGGGCGCAGGCCCAAGCCGACGCCGAACCAAACCACCACCGCGACGCTTGTGACCAACAGCGCGATAACGGCGAAAGAACGTGAGAGCACATCGCGGACAAAGCCGCTGCGCACATCCGCGCTTTGCCAGACTGTGATGTTGAACACGCCTGCAATGCCGCTGACCACTGTGACGTCCTGAAACCGCAACACGCGGACGTTTTCGCCCTGATAGCGTGCGTTATAGTAATAGGGTTCGGCCAGATTACCGGGCGCGTCCAGCGGCAGGACCGGCGGCGTCGAATATCCGGTGACGAAAACACCGTCGGGCGCATAGACGTGATAGAACAATTCACCGCCCGACGTGTCGTTGACCAACCTGCTTGTTGCGGGGCTGATCGCATCGCCATCGTATAGGGCGACGTCACGCGAAATGGCCAAGGCGGCGGATAACAGGCCCCGGTCAAAGATGCTCTCTGCGCGGGTTGTGGTGCTGACGAACTGCCAGACCGCCGCGATCAACGAGATCAAAAGCAGGGGCGGCAGGATGACGAGGATCAACCGGGCGCGGAGCGATGTCGGTTTCATGCGTCTGTTTCAACGCGCATTTGATAGCCAAGCCCCCGCCGTGATCTGATCATAACTCCGTAGGGTTTGAACCGACGCCGCAATCGCGAGACATACACTTCGACGACTGTTTCGTCGATGTCGGCACCGACGCCGTAGACATGATCCAGCAGCGCGCTTTTTGAGATAAGGCGCCCATCGGCTGCCAGTAAGCATTCAAAGACAGACATTTCGCGTCGCGGCAGATCAATTTCGGTCTCACCTTCAAACAACTGCCGCGCGCTTGCATCATATTGCAGCGGTCCGATGTGGCGGAATTGTTGTTGCGGGACCGCCCGCCTGCGCAGCAGCGCGCGCACGCGTGCCTCAAGCTCTGCCATCTCGAACGGTTTGATCAGATAGTCATCTGCCCCCGCATCCAGCCCTGCAACGCGGTCTTGGGTATCGGCGCGCGCGGTCAGCAAAATAACTGGCCGTGCATCGCCGCGTTTGCGCATCTGGGCCAATAACGTCAGCCCGTCAGTTCCCGGCAGGTTAATGTCGAGGATTACCAGATCGGCACCATCATCGTGGAGATGCGCTGCGGCGGCAGTCCCGTCATGCAGCGTATCCACAGCATGGCCCGCGTCCTCCAGACGGTAGGTGATGCCCTTGGCAAGGCTGATGTTGTCTTCGACCAGAGTGATCCGCATTCTGACTAATCTCGGCTGTGCAAGTCTGGTGCAAGGTTCGCAGGTCACAAGGCGGACATCAACTAGGGGCGGACACCCCTGCATGATTCGTATTTACCCCTTTGGGAGAAGGGGTTTCACAAACCGGGAGGAATATATGTCCACTTTCAAAACCACGCGTCGCGTGGCCATGGGCCTTGTGGCCGCGGCTACTGCAACATTCGGACTTCAGGCAAATGCTGGCGGCCATGGCATCGACCTGGCGGGCAAAACTGTTGAATGGATCATCCCGTTCTCAGAAACAGGCGGATCAGCCAAATGGGCGAATTTTTATGCGCCTTTGCTGTCAGAGGCGCTGCCGGGTCAGCCCACAGTCGTCGTAAAGTTCATGCCGGGTGCCGGTTCAACCAAAGGCGCTAACTTTTTCCAAGAGCAGACTTATGAGGACGGCACACTGATCTTCGGCTCGTCCGGTTCTACGCAGTTCCCTTATCTGCTGGGTGATCCACGGGTGAAGTTTGAGTATTCCGATTGGAATGTTGTGTTGGCTTCTGGCACCGGCGGTGTCGCGTATTTGCCGCCGGAATTGGCGGCAAAGATGGACGGCATGGACGCATCCGGCCTTCAGGACACTGATTTCATCTATGGCAACCAAGGGGCAACACGCCTTGATCTGGTGCCGACACTGGCATGGGAAATGCTGGGTCTGAACGTCGAAAGCGTGATGGGCATCAAGGGTCGTGGCGATGGTCGTTTGATGTTTGAGCGCGGCGAAGCCAACATCGACTATCAGACATCTTCATCCTACCTGTCCGGCGTTACGCCGCTGGTTGAGGCGGGCACAGCCGTGCCGATGATGTCTTGGGGTGCGCTGGATGACGACGGTAACATTGTGCGTGACCCGACATTCCCCGACATGCCAACCTTCAAAGAAGTCTGCGAAGCGACCGAGGGTTGCGAAACTTCGGGCGAGAAATGGGATGCGTGGAAAGCGTTCTTTATCGCGGGTTTCCCGGCACAAAAGATGGTGTTCCTGCCACAGGGTGCCAGCAACGACGCGATTGTGACCTACACCAAGGCATTTGAGGCGATCAAAGCGCGCCCTGATTTCAAGGAAATCGCATCTGCGCGTCTGGGGGAATACCCACAGATGACCGGTAAGGCGGCACAGACTGCCATGAACAGTGCGACCAAAGTATCGCCCGAAGCCAAAGCGTTCATCGTGAACTGGCTGCAGGAAAAATACGGCGTTTCACTGAACTAACCTTTGCTTTTTGAACGCCCTGCCAGTTTTGGCGGGGCGTTTTTTCAAGTGAAGGGGGACGGGGTTCATGGAAGTCATTATGGAGGCGCTGCCTGCGTTCGGCGATGCATGGGGATTGATCCTGCAACCTGTCGTGCTGGGATATCTGGTCATGGGCGTGCTGATGGGTCTGTGCATCGGCGTGTTCCCCGGTCTTGGTGGCATTGCGGGTCTGTCGCTGTTGCTGCCATTTATGTTCGGAATGGAGCCTGTTTTGGGGCTGGCCCTGATGATTGGCATGGTCGCTGTTGTTCCGACGTCTGACACTTTTGCATCGGTTCTGATGGGGATACCGGGGTCGTCTGCATCACAAGCGACGGTGCTGGATGGTTTTCCGATGGCCAAGAAAGGTCAGGCTGCGCGCGCGCTGTCTGCTGCTTTTGCATCGTCTTTGTTTGGCGGGTTGGTGGGGGCCAGTTTCCTCACGATATTCATCCTGATTGCGCGCCCGATTGTGTTGGAGTTTCGCACGCCTGAACTGTTGATGATCACCATTTTCGGTTTGTCGATGGTCGGTATCCTTGCGGGCCGTGTTGCGATCAAGGGGATCGTTGCCGCCGGTCTGGGCATGTTGATCGGCACGATCGGCGAGGGGGCATCGTCGGGCGATCTGCGCATGTCGTCGTATGATTTCCCCTATCTCACCGACGGGTTGAAACTGGTCATCGTCGGCCTTGGCATCTTTGCCATCCCCGAAATTATTTCGCTGCTGCGCCAAGACCGCGCCATCAGCCAAGAGCCGCAGTTGGGCGGGGGATGGATTGACGGTATCCGCGACTGGTTTGCCAACATCTGGCTGTCAGTCCGGTGTTCGATCATTGGTGTGATTGTTGGTGTGATCCCCGGTCTGGGCGGGTCTGTGGTCGACTGGATCGCCTACGGGCACGCGGTGCAAACGACCAAAGACAAATCAAACTTTGGTAATGGTGAAGTGCGCGGCGTGATCGGGCCGGAAAGTTCAAACAATGCCAAGGAAGGCGGCGGTCTTGTCCCGACTTTGCTGTTCGGCATCCCCGGTTCGGGGTCGATGGCGATCTTTATCGGGGCGATTGCCTTGTTGGGGTCAGGCCAGATCGAAGTCGGTCCTGCGATGCTGAAAAACAACCTTGATATCACCTATGCGATTGTTTGGCTGCTGGCGCTTGCCAATGTTGTGGGCACGGTGATCTGCATCGCGGCGTCGGGTGGGATTGCCAAGCTGACGACGATCCGTTTTGTGCTGCTTGCGCCGTTCCTGTTTATGATCATCAGCTTTGCGGCCTTTCAATCGGGGCAGAACCTGATGGATCTGGTCGCGCTCTTTGCGATTGGTTTTCTGGGCATCCTGATGCGGCGTTTTGATTGGTCGCGGCCTGCGTTTCTGATCGGATTCGTGCTGGCGAGCCCAGCCGAAACATACGCAAACCAAGCCATCCAGATTGCGCAATCGCGGTTCCGCAAAAGCTTTGGCGAGGGGATCGAATACATGTTTTCGCCCATCGTGATCATCTTGCTGATCATCACGGTCATCTCGGTCGTGCTGGGATTGCGGCAGGCCAAACACATTATGGCCGAGGGTGATGTTAAATCAGGCTCCAAGCGGGCGCCGTTCGTGTTTTTACTGCTGATCACCGGCTACATCGCCTATGCGCTGTTCGACGCAGCATCTATTCCCAGCTACAGCCGCGACCGGGTTTTCCCGATGTTTGTGGCGACGATTTGTCTGGCAGGTTGTGCGTTCCTGATCATCCGTATGATGCTCAAGCCGGAGACGGATGTGATGTTTGCGGACCGTGAGATGAACGGCGAAGATGCCGATGCAACCCATGGACTTTGGCCGACGTTGGGGTGGTTCGGGGCGTTGTTGGTGCTGACCTCGCTGTTGGGCTTTATCCTTGCGCTGCTGATTTTCCTGTTCACCTTTATGTTGTTGCGCGCGCGTCTTAGTGCAATATATGCGGCTGTTTATACAGCGGCGGGGATCGCATTTATCTGTGCGATGGCGTGGCTGCTGAACCGTGATTTCCCACCGGGGCTTTTACAAGAGTATGTTGATTTACCATGGCCTTTGACATGACCCAGACAGCGATCCCGTTCCTTTTTATGCGCGGTGGCACGTCGCGGGGGCCCTATTTGAACAGGGCCGATTTGCCAGATGATCTGGAGACACTCGCGCAGGTGTTGATTGCGATGGTCGGTTCGGGTCATCCGCTGAACATTGATGGCATTGGCGGTGGCGCGGCGGTGACGACCAAGGTTGCGATGCTGTCGAAATCTGATGATCATTGGGCTGATGTGGACTATTTCTTTGCCCAAGTCAGCGTTGAGCACCAGTTGGTCGATTTCAAACCGACCTGCGGTAATATCCTGTCTGGCGTCGGTCCTGCCGCGATTGAGATGGGGTTGGTGCCGGCCCAAGATGGCGAGACGGCTGTGAACATCCGCGCGGTCAACACAGAGGCGCGTGTGGCCGCAATTGTGCATACACCAGATGGTCAAGTCAGCTATGTCGGCACAGCCCGCATTGACGGTGTGCCCGGCACGTCTGCGCCGGTTGCGTTGCAATTCATGGAGACGGTGGGCGGCATTACAGGGGCGTTCTTGCCGACAGGTAATCTGGTGGATGTGATCGACGGGATTGAAGTGACCTGTATGGACGTGGCCATGCCGATGGTTATCGCCAAAGCGGCCAGTTTTGGCCTAAGCGGTTATGAGACTGCGGCAGAATTGGACAAGAACCGCGCGTTTTTTGACCGGATGGAGGCGGTGCGCCAAAAGGCAGGTGCATTGATGGGCATGGGTGATGTGTCCAAATCCGTCACGCCAAAGTTCGGGGTGCTGGCACCTGCGACGCAAGGCGGCACCATTGCGGCGCGCTATTTCATGCCGTGGAACACGCATCCATCAATGGCGGTCACGGGCGCGCAATGCCTTGCCGCTTGCGTGTTGGCGCCCGGTACAGTTGCGGATGGCATGGCGGCCAAACCAAGCGAGGTGCCTGCGAACATCACGCTGGAACATTCCTCGGGTAGCATCGAAGTTTTGGTCGATTACGCGCAATCCGATGCGGGTTTTGAGATCAAGTCGGCCGGATTGGTCCGAACGGCCCGCAAAATCGCTGCGGGGCAGGTATTTATACCCGGTTCTGTTTGGGCAGGGCACGCGGCCAAGCGCGACGGCGCATAGATCAAAAGGACGCAGGCACAGTATGAAAGTTCATATCCTAGACGATTGGTTTGACACCCTGCGTGGCCTGCCGTGTTTTGAGAAGCTTGCCGACCATGATGTAACGGTCTGGACGGATCATGAACCTGATCCCGCCAAGCTGGCTGCGCGCGTGCAAGAAGCGGAGGCGTTGGTTTTGTTCCGCGAACGCACAAAGATCGGGGCGGAATTGCTGACGCGCTTGCCCAACCTCAAGCTGATTTCGCAGCGCAGCGTTTATCCGCATATTGATGTAG
>JAFMHE010000205.1 GCA_017854675.1 Paracoccaceae bacterium
CAGCGCTGGGTCAGCGCGGCATCAACATCATGGAATTCTGTAAAGCGTTCAACGCCAAGACAGCAGACCTTGAGCCGGGCGCACCTTGCCCGACCGTGATCACCTACTATCAGGACAAGTCCTTTACGATGGAAATCAAGACGCCCCCGGCGTCTCACTACCTGAAAAAAGCGGCCAAAGTGAACTCGGGCGCGAAAACGCCGTCCCGTGAGACCGTTGGCACCATCACCGGTAAGCAGCTGCGCGAGATCGCAGAAGCAAAGATGGCAGATCTGTCCGCGAATGACGTGGAACAGGCGATGAAGATCATTCTGGGTTCTGCCCGGTCCATGGGCATCGAGGTTAAGTAAAATGGCTAAACTTGGAAAACGCACGCTCGCGGCACGCGCAGCATTCGCAGGCAAAGATGACGTCACAGTTGAAGAAGCTGTGGCACTGATCAAAGGCAACACAAACGTCAAGTTTGATGAAACCATTGAGATTGCCATGAACCTTGGTGTTGACCCACGTCACGCAGACCAGATGGTCCGCGGTGTAGTCGGCTTGCCAAACGGCACCGGTAAAACCATGCGCGTTGCGGTATTCGCACGCGGTCCAAAAGCAGAAGAAGCGACAGCGGCTGGCGCCGACATCGTGGGCGCAGAGGATCTGATGGAAATCGTCCAGTCCGGCAAGATCGAATTCGATCGCTGCATTGCGACACCGGACATGATGCCAATCGTTGGTCGTTTGGGTAAAGTTTTGGGTCCACGTAACCTGATGCCAAACCCGAAAGTCGGCACTGTAACCATGGACGTCAAAGAGGCTGTTGAGGCAGCCAAGGGCGGTCAGGTTCAGTTCAAGGCAGAAAAAGGCGGCGTTGTGCACGCAGGCGTCGGCAAACTGTCCTTTGACGAGGGCAAATTGGCCGAGAACATCCGCGCGTTTGTTGCGGCTGTGGCAAAAGCACGGCCGACCGGCTCCAAAGGCACCTACATGAAAAAGATCAACCTGAGCTCCACAATGGGCCCGGGTGTATCTGTCGCCGTGGACAGTGCTGCTTCTGCTGAGTAAGCTTCAGGCTACGATAGAATTGAAAAAGGCGGGCCGTTTGGCTCGCCTTTTTTCTATGCAGTGGGCAGTTGGGCGCCAAGTGGTGCCGGTGGTGAACCTCCCTGTGCTGACATCGCTTTGATTCTCCTATTTTGAAGCGCCCCGCCAAAGTAGTGGTTTCTTTGAAATCAGACTGCTGATAAGCCGCTGTCCTGCTGCCGCGGCCGTCGATTTCCAGCAAATTTCTGGAATTCATGGGTTGTGGCTGCCAATCTTGCAAAAACCTGCTTGGCAACAGCGTCCAGTCACAGTAGGGGTTCCATCGATTCACTGCGCGCTATGCAAAGTGAGTCTTCTGTCCGAGACGAAGGGTGGTGCAAACCATAAATCCTTTCTGAGATGGGAGATGAAAGAATGACACAAGCTCTTGCGTGATGTCCTTTTGCTCATTCCCGTAAACTGGACCACGATTGTTCGCATCTGCGGACGCAAATTGAGCTGGGGGGAAACCCCTAATATTGGAGTGAAACTGTGGATAGAGCACAAAAAGAACAGTTGGTCGACGAACTCGGCCAAATCTTTGAAAGCTCTGGCGTCGTTGTGGTTGCCCACTACGTCGGTCTGACAGTTGCTGAAATGCAGGATCTTCGGGCGCGCGCACGTGCGGCTGATGCATCTGTGCGTGTTGCCAAAAACCGGCTCGCCAGAATCGCCCTTGAGGGAAAGCCATGCGAAAGCATCGGTGATCTGCTCACGGGTATGACCGTTCTGACCTTTTCTGAGGATCCTGTGGCTGCGGCCAAGGTTGCTCAGGAGTTCGCCAAGGAAAACCAAAAGCTGGTTATTCTTGGTGGCGCAATGGGTGAGAACGCTCTGGACGCCGCCGGTGTCGAAGCCGTGTCCAAAATGCCTTCGCGTGATGAGCTTATTGCTACTCTCGCAGGCATGCTGGGCGCACCTGCTTCGAACATCGCGGGGGCCATTGGCGCACCTGCAAGCAACATTGCATCCATCTTGTCCACGATCGAGGACAAGGCGGCCTAAGGCAATCGTCATATCGGCGGGTTGTAATACAACGCGTTGGAACACACATATCGTTAACGGAAAGAGCTAAAACATGGCTGATCTGAAAAAACTGGCAGAAGAGATCGTTGGTCTGACACTGCTTGAAGCACAAGAACTGAAAACCATCCTCAAGGACGAGTACGGCATCGAGCCCGCAGCAGGCGGCGCAGTGATGATGGCTGGCCCTGCAGACGCTGGCGCGGCTGCTGAGGAGAAAACTGAATTTGACGTCGTTCTGAAGAACGCGGGCGCATCCAAGATCAACGTGATCAAGGAAGTTCGTGGCATCACCGGTCTGGGCTTGAAAGAAGCAAAAGACCTGGTCGAAGCTGGCGGCAAAATCAAAGAAGGCGTCGACAAAGCCGAAGCCGAAGAAGTGATGGCCAAGCTGGTTGCAGCTGGTGCAGAAGTCGAACTGGCCTAAGTCAGACGATAGGGCATCGCTTTCTTCAAAGGAAAGCGATCGGGTGCTTTTTAAGTTTCCGCGTTCCCGAATAAAAAATGGCTGGATAGGGAGCAATCCCTGTCCGGCCTAACCTGTCTTGAAAGACGCTTTTTCGCAAAGCGTCTTTCTGGAGAGGTCCACAGGTCGGAAGGTGTGCGGTGGGACGCATGCCAGCATTGACCGGATTAATCCGCTCTGATGAGCGCACCGCGGCCCCGGCGGTGGCGTTCAGGCAAGAGATACGAAAGGTATTACGACACATGGCACAATCCTTCCTTGGCCAGAAGCGTCTCCGTAAATATTATGGCAAAATCCGCGAAGTGCTGGAAATGCCGAACCTGATCGAGGTTCAAAAATCCTCCTACGACCTTTTCCTGAAGTCCGGTGAAGCCGATACCCCCACTGATGGTGATGGTATCCAAGGCGTGTTCCAATCGGTGTTCCCGATCAAAGACTTCAACGAGACCTCCATTCTGGAGTACGTTAAGTACGAGCTGGAAAAGCCGAAATACGACGTTGAGGAATGCCAGCAGCGCGACATGACCTATGCCGCTCCGCTTAAGGTAACGCTCCGTCTTATCGTGTTTGATGTGGACGAAGACACAGGCGCAAAGTCCGTTAAAGACATCAAAGAGCAAGACGTCTTCATGGGCGATATGCCTTTGATGACCCCGAACGGGACGTTCATCGTGAACGGCACCGAGCGAGTGATCGTGTCACAGATGCACCGTTCACCCGGCGTGTTTTTTGACCACGACAAGGGCAAGACGCACTCTTCCGGTAAGCTTTTGTTCGCATGTCGTATCATTCCGTACCGTGGATCATGGCTTGATTTTGAGTTCGATGCCAAAGACATCGTGTTCGCGCGCATCGACCGTCGCCGTAAATTGCCTGTCACGACCTTGCTTTACTCGCTCGGTCTGGACCAGGAATCCATCATGGATGCCTATTATGAGACGGTGAACTACACCCTCAAAGACGGCAAAGGCTGGGTCGCGCCATTCTTCCCCGAGCGGGTGCGCGGCACACGTCCAACCTATGACATCGTTGATGCAAAAACCGGTGAAGTCCTGTTTGAGCAAGGCAAGAAAGTCACCCCACGCGCTGTCAAGCAATTGATCGACGCAGGTGAAGTGACCGAATTGTTGCTGCCCTTCGATCATATCGTCGGCAAATTCGTCGCAAAAGACATCATCAACGAAGAAACTGGCGCGATCTATGTCGAGGCCGGTGACGAGATGACGCTTGAGCACGACAAAGACGGCACGCTGATTGGCGGCACTGCCAAGGAACTGATCGACGCTGGTATCACCGAGATCCCACTCTTGGACATTGATAACGTCAACGTCGGCCCGTACATGCGCAACACGATGGCGAACGACAAGAACATGAACCGCGACACCGCGCTCATGGATATCTACCGCGTCATGCGTCCGGGTGAGCCACCCACCGTTGAGGCCGCGTCGAACTTGTTTGACACGTTGTTCTTCGATTCAGAGCGTTATGACTTGTCGGCTGTTGGCCGCGTGAAAATGAACATGCGTCTTGATCTGGATGCAGATGACACGCAGCGCACCCTGCGCCGCGAGGACATCGTTGCTTGCATCAAGGCATTGGTTGATCTGCGTGATGGTCGCGGCGATATCGACGACATTGACCATTTGGGCAACCGTCGTGTGCGTTCTGTTGGCGAATTGATGGAAAACCAGTACCGCGTTGGTCTGCTGCGTATGGAGCGCGCGATCAAAGAGCGGATGTCGTCCGTCGAGATCGACACTGTCATGCCGCAAGACCTGATCAACGCCAAACCAGCTGCTGCTGCGGTGCGTGAATTCTTTGGCTCTTCGCAGCTGTCACAGTTCATGGACCAAACCAACCCGCTGTCCGAGGTCACGCACAAGCGTCGCCTTTCAGCGCTTGGACCTGGCGGTTTGACACGTGAGCGTGCGGGCTTTGAGGTGCGCGACGTGCATCCGACCCACTACGGTCGCATGTGCCCGATTGAGACGCCGGAAGGCCCGAACATTGGTCTGATCAACAGCCTCGCAACCTTTGCGCGGGTGAACAAATACGGCTTTATCGAAACACCTTACCGCGTTGTTAAGGATTCTGTGGTCACAGACGAAGTGCACTACATGTCCGCAACCGAAGAAATGCGTCACACCGTGGCGCAGGCGAACGCGAACCTTGACGAAAACATGCGGTTCGTGAACGATCTGGTGTCTACACGTCAGTCTGGTGACTATACGCTGGCACCGTCAGAAAACGTGGACCTGATCGACGTTAGCCCAAAGCAGTTGGTCTCGGTTGCTGCATCGCTGATCCCGTTCCTTGAGAACGACGACGCGAACCGCGCTTTGATGGGTTCCAACATGCAACGCCAAGCGGTGCCACTCTTGCAAGCGGAAGCCCCGCTTGTTGGTACAGGTATCGAAGAAGTCGTGGCGCGGGATTCCGGCGCGGCGTATATGGCGAAACGCGGCGGTATCATCGACCAGGTCGATGCGTCACGTATCGTTCTGCGCGCCACCGAAGACCTTGAACTGGGCGACGCGGGCGTAGACATCTACCGCATGCGTAAATTCCAGCGCTCGAACCAGAACACCTGCATCAACCAGCGTCCGCTGGTGAAAGTGGGTGAAGTAGTCACAAAGGGTCAGGTTATTGCGGACGGTCCATCCACGGATATGGGTGAGCTGGCGCTTGGTAAAAACGTGGTCGTCGCGTTTATGCCTTGGAACGGCTACAACTACGAAGACTCCATCCTGATTTCCGAGCGGATTTCCCGTGATGACGTGTTTACCTCGATCCACATCGAGGAATTCGAAGTCGCCGCGCGTGATACGAAGCTTGGACCAGAAGAGATCACCCGCGACATTCCAAACGTCGGTGAAGAAGCGCTGCGCAACCTTGATGAGGCGGGCATCGTGTACATCGGCGCGGACGTCGAGCCGGGCGATATCCTTGTAGGCAAAATCACACCGAAGGGCGAAAGCCCGATGACGCCGGAAGAGAAACTCTTGCGCGCCATCTTTGGTGAGAAAGCCTCTGACGTGCGCGATACTTCCTTACGCGTGAAGCCGGGTGATTTCGGTACGGTTGTAGAAGTGCGCGTCTTTAACCGCCATGGTGTGGAAAAAGACGAACGTGCATTGCAGATCGAGCGCGAAGAGGTTGAGCGTCTGGCACGTGACCGTGACGACGAGTTGGGCATTCTGGATCGCAACATCTATGCCCGTCTGCGCGACATGATCATGGGCAAGATTGCTGTGAAAGGCCCCAAGGGCATCAAGTCGAACAGCATCATCACCGATGAAATGCTGGACGATCAACTGACACGCGGTCAGTGGTGGCAGTTGGCGCTGGAAGACGAAGATGACGCCAAAATCGTCGAAGCCCTGAACGAACAATACGAAATCCAGAAACGTGCCTTGAACGCGCGCTTTGAGGACAAGGTCGAAAAAGTCCGTCGTGGCGACGATCTGCCCCCGGGCGTGATGAAAATGGTCAAAGTGTTCGTGGCGGTAAAGCGCAAGCTGCAGCCGGGCGACAAAATGGCCGGCCGTCACGGCAACAAGGGTGTGATTTCGAAAGTGGTACCGATGGAGGACATGCCGTTCCTCGCGGATGGTACACCGGTCGATTTCTGTCTGAACCCGCTGGGCGTGCCATCGCGTATGAACGTCGGTCAGATCCTTGAGACACACATGGGCTGGGCCGCACGCGGTCTGGGCGTTAACATTGACGAGGCGCTGCAAGAATATAAGCGTTCCGGCGATCTGACACCTGTGCGGGAGGCGATGAGCCTTGCGTATGGCGACGATGTGTATGCCGAAGGTATCGAAGGCATGGACACCGATACGCTGATCGAAGCGGCAAGCAACGTTACAAAGGGTGTACCGATTGCAACACCTGTTTTCGACGGTGCCAAAGAAGCCGATGTCAACGACTCGCTGAAACGCGCGGGCTTTGACACTTCCGGTCAGTCGGTGCTGTTTGATGGTCGTACAGGCGAGCAGTTTGCCCGTCCCGTGACCGTCGGCGTCAAGTATCTGCTGAAACTGCACCACCTTGTGGACGACAAAATCCACGCGCGTTCAACCGGTCCATACTCGCTGGTCACCCAGCAGCCATTGGGCG
>JAFMHE010000206.1 GCA_017854675.1 Paracoccaceae bacterium
ATGCCATGTCGCTTGCGACCAAACGCCATACAAAACTGCCCGAAGGGATCACACTCGACCGGGCTGCCTTGTCCAAATGGATTGACGCGAACAATGCGCCGCAGGGGCGGTTTGATCATTATCCGTCGTCCAAACAGGTGGCCTTTGCCGAACGGATTGCGCGCCTTAAACGCAGTGAGGTTCCGCAGGAGTATTTCCGCGACCGTGCGCTTCTGTCGCGGTGGATTGACAGCAATAAACCACGCTGAATGCTCGTCTTTCGGCACCGCTGAACTAACTTTCGGATATGAGTGAAAAAACCGAAGTCCTGTACAACGCGACCTGTCCGATTTGCAGTCGGGAGGTTGATCATTATGCCAAACTGTCGCAAAAAGCGGCGCTGCCGATCACATATGCTGATCTGGACGACCCTGACCGATTGCGCGATTGGGGACTGAGTGCGGATGAGGCGGCCAAGCGGTTCCATGTCCGCAAGGACGGCAAGGTCATATCGGGCCTGCCCGCGTTCATCCTGCTGTGGCGTGAAATTTCGCAGATGCGCTGGTTGGCTCGGCTGTTTGGGCTGCCGGGGGTGCATTGGGTGGCGGTCAAAACCTATGACCATGTCGCAGCCCCCCTGCTTTTTGCGATGCACAAACGTCGTCAGGCGAAAAAAAACCCGGCATCGTCTACCGCGCGTTAACACCCTGCTGCTAGGGTGCAGATATGGCATATCCCTATTCAAAAGCCGAGACCCTTGCCGATGGTGCTGTGCATCTGGTTGGACTGACACTGGCGCTACCCGCATTTGTCTTGCTGATTTCGCATTCGGCGCAGGGATCATTCGGCCTTTGGGCGGCGGTTCTTTATGCATCTTGCGCGATGATCTCTTTCGTCGCGTCCGCGATCTACCACATGTCGCCAATCGACAGTGCGCGGCCCTTGCTGCTGCGGATTGATCACGCAGCAATTTACTTCAAGATTGCAGGAACTTATGCTCCAGTAGTGGCCGTCATCGGCACCGGATTTGCCTATGGAATCTTTGCTGTGGTCTGGATGCTGGCAATGGTTGGTGCGGTCGCAAAACTGTGGTTCTGGCGAACCGATGGCAAAGGGTCGCTCGCCCTTTATCTTGGGATGGGTTGACTTTCAGCCCTGTTGATCTGGCCCATGTGGCAGACACTGCCAAAGGGCGTTGTGGCGCTGATTGTGTGTGGCGGGTTGATCTATTCTGTCGGCACACGTGTCTATGCACATCCCGGCATGCGGTTTCAAAACGCGATCTGGCACACTGTTGTTCTGGCGGCGAGCACGTGTTTCTTCGCAGCCATCGCATTGAGCCTCTGACCACATCAGATCAGCGCATCAAGGTAGTCCTTTACGCAGGTTTGCACATGCCGGAACCTGTCACCCCCCAGATGTTTGCCGCCGTACCAACGGGTGACAATAATCACGTGATCGCAGATTTCAGCCCGCTCCAACATCCGCAAGATCACCATCCCTGCGCCCGCCTCGCCATCGTCGCCCTTAAGCGGCGTGCCATCCGAAAGTTGCACGCCCCATGTGTTATGCGTCGCCTTGGCGTAGGCCTTTTCCCGTTTGAGTGTTTTCAGAACCGCATCCACATCCGCCCGGTTGTGAACCAGCGCACCCGACACCGCATATTTGGACCCCCGGTCGGTAAGGACGATGCCAAGTTTGCGGATCATATCAATGCGGTCCGACACGAATGCACCCGTTGAGGGGCGGTTTCACAAACCGGCAGCGGTACGGCGCACCACGTCAATGCGGGATGCGTTGGGCGGATGGGTTCCCAAAAACTTGTCTCCCGGATCGGGAATGCGCGTAAAAAACACCGCTCCGCGCAAAGGATCATAGCCCGCGCGCTTTGTAATAATCGTTCCCAAGGCGTCGGCTTCCAGTTCAAACTCCTTGGAATAACTGCGCGCACCGACCTGTGCGCCAAGCTGCTGCGCCTCGCGCACTGCAGAGGCGCTGCCCCCGCTGAGCGTTGCAAGCCCTGCGAAAATCACCGCCCCTGCCACGGCATTTTGCTGCTGCCGCCCGATGTGACCGGCA
Source organism: Paracoccaceae bacterium (assembly GCA_017854675.1). Classification (GTDB taxonomy): domain Bacteria; phylum Pseudomonadota; class Alphaproteobacteria; order Rhodobacterales; family Rhodobacteraceae; genus Sulfitobacter. The sequence goes on from JAFMHE010000206.1 coordinate 2,059, forward strand.
ATGTGATGCGCCGCCTCATGACCCAGCACAAAGGCAAGCTCGTCCTCGTTTCGGGCATCCGCGATCAACGCGAGGGTAAACGCAACAACCGGGCGCCCCTGTTTGTCCAGCGTTTGAAAGGCATTTGCCGGCTGTCCGGGCCTATCGTCGATCACGATGTTGAAATCACAATTCACACCAGAGGTGCGCGCGCGGCATTCCCGCTCTGCCACCGGCTCGACCGTTTGGACCACCTGCACAAAACTGCGCGCCGCTTGTGATGCGCTCAAAACCGGCGCCGCGGCGGTCGGTTGCACTTGCGGGGCCGGTGCAGAGGTCTGCACAGGCACAACCTCGCATGCCGTCAAAGCAACAAATGCCAGCGTGGCAAAAAGGGTTCTGTTGATCATGCAAACGGTCCTTTCGGGCGGTGTTCCATTTGTAATTTAGCACAGCCACCGACAGGGGCCAGCCCGATCACATGACTTGTGATCCCCCCCTTGCAATGATCCGCCGAAAGTCCCAGAGTCTTTCTATGTTTACCATTGAACACGAATTTGACGCCAGCGTGATTACCCTCGTGGATGAAGGTGAAAGCCCTCTGCGCGAGGATGTGACAGTGCAGGCATTTGACAATGAAATCACGTTTGAACAATGGGATCCGCGCACAGATCGTGTGTCAAAGATCACCCTATCGCCAGAGCAGTTGCGTGATTTGACGGCGGCCCTGAACCTGCCTGAAGGCATTTACCGCAGCGCGCCCTGAATTGCGCGCGACGGTCTGAAACCCAAATTCCACCTAAATAAGGATATCCCATGGCGACCGGCACCAATATCAAAACCTATTCAAACGGCACTTGGTACGATGGCGACCGGATGATCATGAACGCCGCAGATCATGGCGCGTGGTTGGGCACGACCGTTTTTGACGGTGCGCGGTTGTTTGATGGGTATTCCCCCGACCTCGACAAGCATTGCGCGCGCATCAACCGCTCTGCCGAGGCGCTGATGATCACGCCAACTGTTGACGCGACTGACATGGTCGAGATCATCCGCGAGGGCCTGAAAAGCTATCCCAAAGAAGCATCCGTTTATATTCGTCCGATGTATTGGGCGCTGGAAGGGGATGAACTGGGTATTGTGCCGCGCCCCGGTGCGACCGGTTTTGCCATTTCGCTGGAACAGATCCCAATGGCCTCACCCGAGGCCGCAACCACGCTGACCCGCACGCGATTCCGCCGCCCGGTGCTGGAGGACAATGTGGTCAACGCCAAGGCGGGCTGCCTTTATCCCAACAACGCGCGCATGATGGCAGAGGCGCGTTCAAAAGGGTTCGGCAATGCGCTGGTCGCGGATGTCGTCGGCAATGTGGCCGAAACCGCGTCGGCAAATGTGTTCATGGTCAAGGACGGAGAGGTATTTACCCCCATTCCAAACGGCACATTCCTGTCCGGCATCACGCGCGCGCGCCACATGGCCAACATGGCGCAGGACGGTCTGAAAGTGCATGAAACAGTCCTGTCTTTTGATGATTTTCATGCCGCCGACGAGGTGTTTTTATCTGGCAATATGATGAAAGTCACACCGGTTGCAGCCTTTGATGACACAAAATACGAGACCGGTCCGAATGCCAATCCTGTCACCCGCAGGGTGCGTGAAATGTATTGGGACTGGGCCGCATCAAACGGCTGACCTGCTGCGCAACTTAGTCCCCAAAATCCGTAAGGCCAAGACCACCCATAGCGCATGCCAGCCCCAGTTAGCGATTGCCCTGCCCGTGATCTAACGCCATGATCCAGCCCACAAGGGAGACACTATAATGCGCAAGTTCCTCGTCGTTCTCGATGACAGTACAGAATGCCTTAATGCGATGCGCTTTGCGGCGCTGCGCGCAAATCACACGGGCGGCGGTGTCGAAGTTCTGGCCGTGATCCCACCCGATGAATTCAACCACTGGATCGGTGTCGGTGACATTATGCGCGAAGAGGCCCGCGAGCGGATCGAAGTGCATTTCGAGGTGTTTGCAAAATGGATGCGCGACAAGCAGGGCGTTGACCCCGAACTGGTGATCCGCGAAGGCGTGCCCGCCGACGAGATCATCGCGCAAATTGCCGCTGATCCCGACATTGGCGTTCTTGTATTGGGGGCCAGTTCAGACAAGAAAAAGGGCCCCGGCCCGCTGGTCACGCAATTGACCCGCAGTTCGGGCACCTTGCCTGTGCCTGTCACGATCGTGCCGGGCGATCTCAGCAAGGAACGGCTTGAGGCGATCACCTAACGGTGTCGCCCCCTTTATCACTTCACATCCCGGACCGGAATCGGCTTTAGGCCGCGACATCGTCCAAGGCGTGGGTTGGTGCCACATTGCGGTTTACCGCTTGTTGCATCGCAGACTTCTCGCGAAGCGCTGGTCTGATCAGAACAGGACACAGAACCAAAGCCGCGACAGTTGCACCGGCGATGATCAACCAACCGCTCAGATCAAGCGCGATGATTTCAGCAACCGGATGCAGTGCTGCCTTGATCAACAAGCCAATACTCAGCGGAAACAACAGGGTCATCGCAACGCAAACCAGCATGCTGGCGCCCGGCCACCGGGTCCAGCCCGCAGGCACAGGCTTGCGATGCGCACCATATACCCAACAAAACATGATCGCAGTCACCGAAGCAGTGCCCACGCCCAACAAAATATCCATTCCATTCTCCAAGGAATAAAGGCAGCGAAGTCGGTTCGGATTTCTGTTCCGGGCGACTCATGCCCCAGTAACTCGGCATATACGCCTGAACCGGTGTGGTCCTAAGCGAAATCTTTGCGTCGTCTCGAAATATTTGCAGAGGTGACAAGCAAAGCGTGCGCCCGAGTTTAGAAAGAGTCTAAACCTTGACTTGGCCACCCTGCGACCGCATATCAAAGCAAGGCCCATCGCGAGGACAAAACATGTTTATCCAGACTGAAACGACCCCAAACCCTGCCACTTTGAAATTCCTGCCCGGCCAGACCGTGCTGGAAATTGGCACCGCAGATTTCCCTACGGCAGAGACCGCTGGCGCATCCCCGCTGGCGACGCGGCTTTTTGCGGTTGAAGGCGTGACGGGCGTGTTCTTTGGCATTGATTTCGTCACCGTTACCAAAACCGACGCGGTGGCATGGGATCACATCAAACCCGCATTGCTGGGCGCAATCATGGAGCATTACCAGTCCGGTGACAGTGTCATGGGCGCGGATCACAAGGCGACCTCCGGCCATGCCGAGCATACCGGCGAAGACGGCGAGATTGTTACCCAGATCAAGGAATTGCTGGACAGCCGGGTGCGCCCCGCAGTTGCGCAAGACGGTGGCGACATCACGTTCCACGGCTTTGAGCGCGGCGTTGTCTATCTGCACATGCAAGGTGCCTGCGCAGGCTGCCCATCCTCCACATTGACGTTGAAAATGGGTATCGAAAACCTGCTGCGCCACTACATCCCCGAAGTGACCGAAGTCCGGCCTGTCGCCTGATAGGCGACAGCGGCGTGATCCTCGGTTTCAGCACCTCTGGCCCGTATTGCGGCGCCGCCCTCTGGCAGGATGGCGGCATTATCGCTTCTCGGCACGAAGACCTTGCCAAAGGTCAGGCAGAGCGGTTGATGCCGATGCTCAACGAGGTGCTGGCAGACGCCGGGGCGGCATTTGCAGACCTTGACGCGCTTGGGGTCGGCATTGGTCCGGGTAATTTTACAGGCATCCGCATTTCAGTTGCTGCCGCGCGGGGGCTGGCCCTTGGGCTTGGCATCCCCGCAGTTGGCGTATCTTTGCTTGAGGCGCTGGCGCTTGGTCAGGACGGCACCGTTCTGACCAGCGTTTCTGCAGGCCGTGGCCACGCGTTTTTTCAGCGTTTCGGTGCAGATGCGGCACGCGGTCCGGAATTGGTAGCCTTGGACACGATCAGTGATTGGCACCATAAGGATATGATATGCATCGGCAATAACGAGGCGGAGATTGCTGAGGCGCTTGGGCTGTCATATGGACCTGCGCCCTTCTACCCGGCCTCTGCCGTGGCGCGTATTGCTGCATTGCGGTGGCAGGACAATCCGCCCCGCCCTGCGCCGCTCTATCTGCGCCCTGCCGATGCGGCCCCCGCCCGCGATGCACCGCCTGCAATTTTGCCGTGACCCATGACGATCTTGCCCGGCTTCATGCGGCCGCCTTTCGTGTCGACAGACCGTGGCGCGCGGAAGAATTTTCCGGATTGTTAGACAACCGCTTTACCGCGCTTGTTACACACCCACACGGCTTTGCGTTGATACGGACCCTCGCGGGGGAAAGCGAACTTTTGACCCTTGCCGTAGATCCCGCGCACCACCGTGAGGGAATCGCCCTGTCCTTGCTCACCCAATGGATGGAACGGCTGAAAGGCCATGCATCACGGGCGTATCTTGAGGTGGCGTCAGACAATTATGCGGCCATCGCGCTCTATCAAAAGTGCGGGTTTGAACCCCACAGCACCCGCAAAGCCTATTACATGCGCAAAAATGCGCCCCCCGCGGATGCATTGCTGATGGAACGCGCCTTGACCTATGGTCAGATGCCCGATTAGGCGCGCGCCTGCGTAGAAAGCGGTTGACCCTGCCCCCCTGCTACGCCCTACATTAAGATGATCTTTCG
>JAFMHE010000207.1 GCA_017854675.1 Paracoccaceae bacterium
TGGCGGAGGCTCAGGGATTCGAACCCTGGGGACGCTCTCACGCCCGTCGGTTTTCAAGACCGGTGCAATCGACCACTCTGCCAAACCTCCGCAGTGATGCTCTCCTAATGGTGTCAGATTGATTCGGCAAACCCACAAATGCATCCAAATGCTTCGGGGAAAATTGCCGATGCATGATGGCCAGCCTTTTCAGGGCAGGCACAACAAGCTAAGCTTGAAAAAAAGGCGCCCCAGAAGGGGTGTTGTTGTGTGCGAAAAACGCAACACTTAGCACAACAGGTCCGCAATGGGCACACAGGCAAGGACGATCAGACATGAACAGGGCCATCTTCCCGACAGCCAAGGCGATCAACGGCCACAAGCGCGCCGCAGCCTTGCTGATCTGCGCCGGTTTGCTGGCCGGATGTGACGAGAACGGACAGTTCAATTTTGCGCTGCCCGGCGGCGCAGCATCCCAGACGTCCGAAGGTGCCACGCGCTCCAACACACTGATTGAACGCGATGTGGAAGCACCGGACGTGTTTTCCGTTACCGATCAAGGCCTTTGGGATGGACGGCCATCACTGGGCGGGGTCTGGGTCGCGCATCCTGATGTGACAGACCCAGAACGTGTGATCATCCGAAATGAGGCCAACGGAAAATTTGTCATCGGCGCTTTGTTCCGCAAGGAGCGCGATTTGCCGGGACCAAAACTGCAGATCTCGTCTGACGCCGCGGCAGCCCTCAGCATCCTTGCAGGCGCGCCTGCACCGTTGAATGTTACGGCTCTGCGCCGCGAAGAAACCAGCGTCGAAGAACCCGCCGTCGAGACGACAGACGCCATCGCGGCACCGGCGGAAGTGGCCGAAGCCACGCTTGACCCGATTGCCGCCGCAGGGGCAGCGATTGAAGCGGCACCAACGCCGCCACCAACACCCGCAGCACCCCGGCCCGCATCGACCCTCGCCAAGCCGTTTGTCCAGGTTGGCATCTTTAGCATCGAGGGCAATGCCGACCGCGTTGCAAAACAGATGCGCAGCGCAGGCATGTTGCCAACGATCAAAAAATCCCAGATGCGCAGCGCAGGCATGTTGCCAACGATCAAAAAATCCGAAATCAATGGAAAACCGTTCTGGCGGGTTGTTGTCGGTCCTGCCGGAAACCAGACAGAACTGGACACCCTCCTCAAAACCATCAAATCCGAAGGTTTCTCTGATGCCTATACCGTTTCAGACTAAAGAAAACCCCGTGCTAAGGAGCATTTGAATATTATGATCCGCATACTTGTTGCCAGTCTGGCGCTGATCTTGTTCAGCATGCCTGCCGCCGCGTTTGAGACACGGGCCACTGCCGCCTATGTGATTGACCAGACCACAGGCACGGTATTGCTGAATAAAGACGCCGACACACCGCTGCCCCCCGCGTCGATGTCGAAACTGATGACGCTATACATGGCGTTCGAGGCGATTGAACGGGGCAAATCCAACGGCGGACTGGACCTGACAGAGCGGCTTCCCGTATCTTCGCATGCGATGTCTTACGGCGGGTCCACCATGTTTCTGGACACCACTGACCGCGTCGTTGTCGAGGACTTGTTGCGCGGCATTATCGTGTTGTCGGGCAATGACGCCTGCGCCGTTATTGCCGAAGCGCTTAGCCCTGATGGCACGGAATACGGCTTTGCCCGGCTGATGACACAGCGGGCGCAACAGATCGGGATGACCAATTCGACGTTCACCAATTCCAACGGCTGGCCACAGGCCGGTCATCGCATGTCGATGCGCGATCTGGCGTTGGTCGCCAACCGCCTGATCAGCGATTTCCCGCAGTTCTACCCGATGTTTGCGGAACGCGAGTTTCTGTTTGATGGCCGCGCGCCCCAGAACAAGGCAAACCGCAACCCGCTGTTGGGCCTTGGGATCGGGGCGGATGGCCTCAAGACCGGGCACACGCAAGAGGCCGGGTATGGCCTCGTGGGATCAGCAAAACAGGGGGACCGGCGGGTTATCTTTGTGATCTCGGGACTTGAGACTGCCGCTGCCCGTGCGCAGGAATCCGAGGCGATTGTAAACTGGGCCTTCCGTCAGTTCAGCGAACGCTCGATTGGCAAGGCAGGCAAACAAATCGCACAAGCCCCCGTTGCAATGGGTACCGCACAGACCGTCGGTCTGGAACTGGCCGAAGACCTCAGCGTGCTGGCCCCCGTCATGGGCGGCAAGGACCTGACCGGCCAAGTGATTTACAACGGCCCGATCCATGCGCCCATCACCAAAGGCGACACCTTGGCCGAACTGGTTATTGTGCGCGATGAGTTGCCAGAAATCCGCGTGCCGCTGGTTGCATCTGCATCTGTGGACCCCGGCGGTTTCATGGTTAAAATAACAGCCGCAGCCCTGCATCTAATTGAGCGGCTGAATGCCGGACCGCAGGACGCCTCGTGAACACAAAACCATCTGCACGGCGCGGCACATTCATCAGTTTTGAAGGCATCGACGGATCAGGTAAATCGACGCAAATCCAGCGTTTGGCGAATTACTTACGCGCCAAAGGCCATGACGTTGTCTTGACCCGCGAACCCGGTGGCTCTGACGGTGCCGAAGAAATTCGCGCCTTGGTCTTGCAGGGCAACCCGGACCGGTGGTCTGCGCATACTGAAATCCTGCTGTTCACTGCGGCACGGCGCGATCATCTGGAGCGGACGATCCTGCCCGCGCTTGAGGCAGGCAAGATCGTGCTGTGTGACCGGTTCGCTGATTCCACCCGCATGTATCAGGGCCTATCGCGCGGTGACTTGCGCGGCATTGTGGACCAACTGCACAGCCTTATGATCGGGGTTGAACCGGACTTGACCGTATTGATCGACATGGACCCGGCAGAGGGTTTGGGCCGCGCCAAAGCCCGTCAAGGCATAGAAGAACGGTTCGAGGATTTCGGCGAAGGGTTGCAGCAGGATATGCGCGCCGGTTTTCTGGCCCTCGCACAAGAATTCAAAGACCGCTTTCACGTCATCGACGGCGCGCGCGGCATTGACGATGTGGCCGCAGACATCGCCCGCGTGATTGATGCGGAAATTGACTGAGATGTGCGGCGCAAAGCCGGTTTCCTTGGCCCGCAAAACTGCTACACCCAACACATGAGCGACGACATCCCACAGCCCGACCGCATTGCAGGTGCGCGCCACCCGCGCGACACGCCGCAACTGATCGGACAGGATCGCGCACAAGCATCCTTTCTTGACGCGTGGCAAAGCGGGAAACTGCATCACGCATGGCTGCTGTCTGGCCCGCGCGGTGTGGGCAAGGCGACGCTGGCGTGGCGCATCGCGCGGTTTTTACTGGCCACACCGGACCCTGGCGAGGGCGGTATGTTCGCGCCGCCCCCCGTGGACACGCTGGATGTCAGTGTTGATCATCCCGTTGCACGGCGCATTGCGGCAGGGGGCGAAGGCGCGCTCAAATCCGTGACGCGCAGCATCAACCCCGACACCAAACGCATGCGCAAACAGATCGTTGTAGATGACATTCGCGCCCTAAACGGCTTTTTCCAGATGTCGGCGGCTGATGGCGGTCGGCGTGTGGTGATCATAGACGATGCTGACGAGATGAACCCGAATGCCGCCAATGCCCTGCTGAAAATGCTGGAAGAACCGCCAGAGCGCGCAACGCTGTTGTTGATCAGCCATCAGCCCTCCGCACTGCTGCCTACGATCCGCTCGCGGTGCCGCACCTTGCGTTTAAGCACCTTGGATGCGGATGCGATGTCAAAGGCGCTGGCCCTGTCGGAGGTTGACGTCACCGGCGATCCTGCAGCCTTGGCCGAACTCTCGGGCGGCTCTGTCGGCGGGGCGTTGCGGCTGTCCTTGATGGGCGGCCTGCAAATCTACGCCGAACTCATCACGCTCATGTCGTCCCTGCCCCGCATGGACCGCCCCCGTGCCCTTGCGCTGGCAGAGGCCGCAGCCCAGCGCGGTGCCGAGGAGAAACTGACCCTTCTTTTCACGCTCATCAACCTGATGATGGCCCGCCTTGCACGCACCGGTGCCACCGGCGTACCGCCCGCCCAAAACGCCGCCCCGCATGAGGCCGAGGTATTGTTGCGCCTTGCGCCGACCGCCCATCAAGGCCGCATCTGGGCCGATTTGGCGCAAGAGATATCTGCGCGTGCCGCACATGGGCTGGCGGTGAACCTTGACCCTGCCGCACTGGTCCTAGATACCCTGCTCAAGATCGGCGACCACGCGCCCCGCTAGGACAGACAGGCATGACCGACACAGACATTCCACAGATCACCGACAGCCATTGCCACCTCGATTTCCCTGACTTCGACGGCCAGTTGGACGAAATCGTCGCCCGCGCTGCGCGTGCGGGTGTCACGCGCATGGTCACGATCTGTACAAAGCTCAAGAACGAACCCGCCGTGCGCGCCATCGCCGAGGCGCATCCAACCGTGTTCTATGCCGCAGGCACCCACCCGATGTCCGCCGCGTCCGAGCCGTTGGTCAGCACCGATACGCTGATCCAGATAGCCCAGCATCCCAAGATGGTGGGCATTGGTGAGACCGGCCTTGATTACCATTACACCGCAGAGAGCGCCGACATTCAAAAGACATCCCTGCGCAACCACATTGATGCCGCGCGTGAAACCGGTCTGCCATTGATCATCCATGCCCGCGACGCAGATGACGATATGACCCAAATTCTGAGCGAGGCATATCGAAATGGCGCCTACACTTGTGTCATGCATTGCTTTTCATCCTCTCCTGCATTGGCTCATGCCGCCCTCGATCTCGGCTTTTACCTCAGCATGTCGGGCATCACGGCCTTCCCCAAGTCTGGCGATCTGCGCGATATCTTTGCTGCTGCGCCGCTTGACCGCATCCTTGTGGAAACCGATGCACCCTATCTTGCGCCGCCACCCCATCGCGGCAGACGCAATGAACCCGCCTATTCGGCACACACGGCACAAAAAGCAGCCGAAACCTTTGGTCTCGATTACCCCGCTTTCGCAGCACAGACCCAAGCCAACTTTGACCGTCTCTTTACCAAAGCCGCACACTTCGAGGCTGCGACCTGATGGCCGAGATGCGGATCACAATTCTGGGCTGCGGCTCCTCCGGTGGGGTGCCGCGTTTGGGTGGCCATTGGGGCGATTGCGACCCGAATGAACCCAAGAATGCACGCAGTCGCTGCTCCATCCTTGTGGAACGTGTAACTGATACGGGCATAACGACAGTATTGATCGACACCTCTCCGGACATGCGCAACCAGCTCCTGAACGCCCAAGTAGGCCGCCTTGACGCGGTCCTTTACACCCACGCCCACGCAGATCACGTGCACGGCCTTGATGACTTGCGCATGATCGTGATCAACATGCGCGCGCGCTTGCCGGTCTGGGCCGATGCCCCGACCCGGCAGGCACTGCTGGACCGTTTCGGCTACGCTTTCATCCGGCCCGAAGGTTCCATGTACCCGCCCATCCTTGAGATCAACGACATGGACGGCGATGTCACAATTGACGGCCCCGGTGGTGCGCTGACCTTCACACCCTTCTTGGCCTACCACGGCGGCATGGACGCGCTAGGTTTCCGCGTGAACGACGTGGCCTATCTGCCTGATGCGGTAGACCTGCCAGACGCATCATGGGACCACCTTAGGAACCTGCGCTGCTGGATCGTCGACGCCCTGCGCCGCGAACCCCATCCCACACACAGCCATCTTGCAAAGACCCTTGGCTGGATCGCGGACATGGCCCCTGAAACTGCCGTCCTGACCAACATGCACAACGATCTTGATTACGCGACACTCTCCGATGAAACCCCCGACCACATCCAACCGGCCTTTGATGGCATGCAACTGACCTTCCCGCTTTCCTAAGCTCTTTTCGCTTCAAATCCTGCACGGGGGGTCCGGGGGGTGTGAAACCCCTCGGGGGCCTGCCAAAACCGCCAACGCTCAAGGCCCTGACATGCAAACCCTGCTCGATGTCATTCTTCCCGTCTTTCTGGTCATCGGATTTGGCTATGTCGCTGTCTGGCGCAATCTTTTCCCCGTGTCCGGCATCGACGGGGTCATGCGTTTTACCCAGAACTTCGCGATCCCCTGCCTGTTGTTTCAGGCCATCGCCAAAATGGACATCAGCACTGCCATCGACACGCGCCTGTTGCTCAGCTTTTACGCAGGCGCCGCCATCTGCTTTACCCTCGGCCTTTTCGGTGCGCGTTTCTTGTTCAACCGCACATGGGAAGACTGCGTCGCCATAGGCTTTTGCTGTCTGTTCTCGAACTCGGTCCTGCTGGGCCTGCCAATCTCAGAACGGGCCTATGGCCCCGACGCATTGGCAGGTAACTACGCGATCATCGCGTTCCACTCACCTTTTTGCTACGGCCTTGGCATCACAGTCATGGAAGTCGTGCGCAACCGCGGTAAATCGACGTTTGAGCTGGCCCGTGCCGTCACCCGGGCGATGTTTCGCAACGCCCTTGTCATCGGTATTCTGCTAGGCTTTGCGGTGAATATTTCAGGCATGCCAATCCCCACGGTAGTGGATGATGCGCTTAGCCTGATTGTCCGCGCCGCCCTGCCCGCAGCCCTGTTTGCGCTGGGAGGTGTGCTGATCCAATACCGGCCAGAGGGTGACATGAAAGCCATCGCGAT